>NZ_MDZA01000449.1 GCF_001816125.1 Hymenobacter coccineus
GCCCCGGCGCTGGGGCTGCACGAAGGGCTGGGTCGCCAGCTCGGCCAGCAGCCGCATCAGGTACGGGTGGTGCGACCAGCCCCAGGTGGCGCCCAAGTCGAGGTGCTCGTCGGCGGGGGCCCCGGGCAGCGCCGGCACGGCGAGGGTGCGGCCGCCCACCCGGTCGCGGGCTTCGAACACCAGCACGGGCTGCCCCGCCGCCGTAAGGGCCCGGGCCGCTGTGAGGCCTGAGAGGCCGGCGCCAATGATGACTGGCGCGGATTCCGCCGGGTTAGAAGTAGGAGCCAACGGGAAATTTATAGGAATTTGTGGTCTGCTTGCGGGCAACCATAACTGGGCGGCTTTTGATTAGCAGTGGGGCCCCAGGGTTGGTTGCGCGGGCTATTTAGCGGCAGGTTTGATGGGCAGCGAGAGTATATATTGCTGGTCTATGAGAATTATTTACCTAATCATCACCCTATTTTTTTCTGCTTCAACTGCATTCGGTCAATTGCCTGAAAAGTGGGGAGCGCCAACAAAGAATTCATTTGAGGGAGCAGATAGAATCGTGTTGTATGTTCCTGATAATGCTAACACTGCTATTCGGGTATTCAGCAATTTAATCCAATCCCAAGGATTTAAGCTTGACTACCAAGGAAAAGAAGGCATCACTACTGACTTTCACTTACTCGCCAAGTCATTATCGTCGCCCAAAAACATGATGATAAGCATTACGGCGATTGTATCGCAGGACACCCCCACTATTCTTACGTTAAGCGGCTACACTATGAAAGATTCTCATAAGTTTAGAAATAAAAAAAGCCGTGCGGAAGCGTGCGTTTTTGTTGGTTCTGTAAATCAACTGCCTAAAGCAGGGTTTCAAGCTTTAATTGCACTAGCAAGTACATATCCTCAAGGCAGGGTAATGTATTTGGAACGCAAATTTTGAATGCGATAACTGCTCCCTCCCCTCACTCCCGCTACGTAGGCGGTGCATGTTGCGCGTGAATTCTAAGTTCTACTGTTGAAAGACGGGTCCATTGGATGAGTTGCAAGGAATGCAAACCCAAGAATAACCGTCAATAAACCTAAGCCGATAAGCAACGTAACGCTTAGTAGTAGCCTCTGCCAGATTACTAATTTCTGCTTTTTAACCACCCGGTAGAATAGCAACAGACTGGCAGTTATATATATGCTAACTGGTACTATTACGGTTAATAAAATCGAGCAGAAGAGGCTTCCCATGTCATTGTATCGATTTAAGGAACTGGTTATTGGGGCCCCCAAATAAGCATTACTTCCTAAAATCCTCACTCCCCCGTAATCTCCGCCACGTAGGCGGTGCCGCCCAGGCGGCGCATGTTGCGCAGCACCCGCAGTTGCTTGGCGCGGGCCACGGGGCCGGGGTCGGAGGCGCGGAAGCGGAGCGGGTTGGGCAGCACGCCGGCCAGCAGGGCGGCTTCGGGGGCGGTGAGGCGGTCGGCCGATTTGTGGAAGTACCGCTCGCTGGCCGCCTCCACGCCGAAGGTGCAGTCGCCCATTTCGGCCACGCTCAGGTACATTTCCATGATGCGGCGCTTGCTCCACAGCGTTTCGATGAGCACCGTGAAGTAGGCCTCGGCGGCCTTGCGCACGTAGCTGCGGCCCTGCCAGAGGAACACGTTTTTGGCCACCTGCTGCGAGATGGTGCTGCCGCCCACGATGTGCTTGCCGTCGCCGTTCCAGTTGCGCTTGGCAGCGTGCATCATGGCATCCACGTCGAAGCCGTGGTGCAGCAGAAACCGCTGATCCTCGGCCGCTACCAGGGCCAGGGGCACCGTGGGCGCTACCTCATCCAGGGTGCGGAAGCGGTAGCGGATGTGGCGCGCGCCCTCCCCCTGGATGCCGTAGTAGCCCAGGCCCACCGGCGCGTGGGCCCGGCGGTCAAGCATGAGCCAAGTAGCCGGTGGGGCCACCCAGCGGTACACCAGCACCCACGCCACCGACGCCAGAAACAGCGCCGCCCCCACTTGCAAAGCCAGCCGGGTGGCTTGGCGGAGGTAATAAATTGATTTTTGGCGAGCAGAGGAAACGGGTGGCATGCGGGCAAAAGTACGCCTAGGGCGCGGGCTGCCGGCTTTTCGCCGGCTGCACGCTAATCGTTGTGGCGGGCCAGGGGCAGCTGGGGCCCCGGGCAGCGGCTCTTGCAGAAGCTGTCTGAGTCAATGAGAACGGTCATGCTGAGCGCAGCCGAAGCCTCTCTCCCGCAGCAGTAATCAGTGATTAGTCAGCGGGAGAGAGGCTTCGGCTGCGCTCGGCATGACCGCTTAAAAAGCTTTTTGGTTGACTCAAATAGTTCTTAACCAACGCAACGATTACCGGGCAGCCGGCGAAAAAGCCGGCAGCCCGGACCAGGCCGCCCCTTGCATGACCGGCCGCTTGGCTGGATGCACTTTTTGCCGCGAGCTTTGCCCCATGACGCTTCTCCGTTCCTTCGCTTTCCTCCTACTGCCCCTGGGGGCCCTGGCCCAGGGCCCCGCCGCGCCGGCCGCGCCCGTGCAAACCGGCGTGTCGGCGGCGCTGGCGGCGCAGCGGGCACAGGCGCTGCGGCGCGTGGCCTACACCCTGGATTTTGTGCTGCCCGGGGCCCCCACGCAACCCGTGGTTGGCCTCGAAACTGTGCGCTTCGAGCTGCGCGGCCCCACCGATTCGCTGGCGCTCGACTTTAAGGCGCCCGCTGGGGCGGTGCAGCGCCTAGCGGTGAACGGCAAAGTGGTGCCGCCTGTGCAGCGGCGCGAGCACGTGCTCATTGCGCCCGGCTACCTGCGCGGGGCCCCAACGCGGTGGAAATCAGCTTCACGGCCGGCAGCCGGTCGCTGAACCGCAACCCCGAATTTGCCTACACGCTGCTCGTGCCCGACCGCGCGCGCACCGTGTTTCCGTGCTTCGACCAGCCCGACGTGAAGGCCACGTTTGCCCTCACCCTCACGCTGCCCGCGGCTTGGCGGGCGGTGGCCAACGGGCCCCTGGCCGACTCCACGCGCGCCGCTGCCGCCGGCACCAAAACGTACCGCTTCGCCCCGTCTGACACCCTGAGCACCTACCTGTTTGCCTTCGCAGCGGGCAAATTTCACACCCTGGCCAAAGAGATGGATGGACGGCCGATGCGCTTCTACTACCGCGAAACCGACACCGCCAAGCTCGGCCGCAGCCTGGGGCCCATCTTTGATATTCAGACCGGGGCCCTAAAGTTTTTGCAGGACTACACGCAGCGGCCGTACCCGTTCCAGAAGTTTGATTTTGTGGGCATCCCCGACTTCCAGTACGGCGGCATGGAGCACCCGGGCGTGATTGACTACAAGGCGGCGTCGCTGTTTCTGGACGGTGGGGCCACCCGCGAGCAGCTCAACGGCCGCGCCAACCTGCTGGCCCACGAAACGGCCCACATGTGGTTCGGCGACCTCGTGACCATGCGCTGGTTCGACGACGTGTGGACCAAGGAGGTGTTCGCCAACTTCATGGCCGACAAAATCAGCACCGTCACCCAGCCCGACGGCAACTTCGACCTCAAGTTCGTCACCGACCATTACCCCGCCGCCTACGCCGTGGACCGCACCGCCGGCGCCAACCCCATCCGCCAACCCCTGGACAACCTGCAGGCCGCGGGCTCGCTCTACGGCAACATCATCTACCACAAGGCGCCCATCATGATGCGCCAGCTGGAGCACCTGATGGGCCCCGACGCTTTCCGCGACGGCCTGCGCGAATACCTCAAGCGCTACGCCTACGGCAACGCCACCTGGCCCGACCTCATCCAAATCCTCGACGCCCGCACCCCCGCCGACCTCCAGGCCTGGAACAAGGTGTGGGTGAACGAGCCCGGCCGGCCCGTGTTCGATTACCAGCTGCGCACAGCCCGGGGCAAGATTAAGTCGTTCACCATCAGCCAAAAGGGCGAGGACGACAGCCGCCGCGCCTGGCCCCAGGCCTTCACCGTGGCGCTGGTGTACGCCGACCGCGTGGAGGAATTACCCGCCGATATGCGCGGAGCCCAGCTGCGCCTGCGCGCCGCCGAGGGCCGCCCCGCCCCGCAGTACGTGCTGCTCAACGCGTTGGGCGAAGGCTACGGCCTCTTCCCGCTGGATGCGCAAGCGCTGCCGCACCTGGGCGAGCTCAAAAACCCAGTGATGCGCGCCGCGGCCTACATCAATTTGAACGAGAACCTGTTGGCGGGCCAGGCCGGGGCCCCGGCGCAGGTGCTGGCCCTGCTGCGCCCGCTGTTGGCCCGCGAGCCCGAGGAGCTGAACCTGGGCCTGCTGCTCGACCAGGTGTCGAGCCTGTTTTGGCGCTTCACCCCGCCCGCCGAGCGCCCGGCCCTGGCCGCGTCGCTGGAGCCCGAGCTGTGGGCCGCCGTGCAGCAAATAGGCCCCCCAAACCTCAAGAAGCTGCTGTTCAAGGCCTACGCCGGCCTGGCCCTGAGCCGCGAAGCCCAGGACCGCCTCCACGAAATCTGGCAGGCCAAGCAGCCGCCCGCCGGCGTCGTCCTCACCGAAGACGACTACACCGACCTGGCCGCCGCCCTGGCCGTGCGCGCCTACCCCGGCTACGCGCAGATTTTGCAAACCCAGCTGGCCCGCATCCAAAACCCCGACCGCCGTCAGCGCCTGCAATACCTGCTGCCCTCGCTCTCGGACGACGTAGCGGTGCGTGACGCCTTTTTCGCCAGCTTATCCGACGCTAAAAACCGCGAAAAAGAAGCCTGGGTGGCCGCCGCCCTCGCCTACCTGCACCACCCGCTGCGGGTGGCGGCTTCCGAAAAATACTTGCCCCAAAGCCTGGCCTTGGCAGAAGAATTGCAGCGCACGGGCGATATTTTCTTCCCCCAAACCTGGCTGGCGGCCACGCTGCGCTGGTACCGAACGCCCACAGCCGCGGCCACGGTGCGGCATTTTTTGCAGGAAAGACCGGGGTATCCGGCACCGCTGCGGGCGAAGATTGAGCAATCGGCCGACAACCTCTACCGGGCCGCCAAGCTGTAGCTTGGAATCTGCGAGTCCGGGCGTTGAACGGTCTGTAGCGCGAACTTTGTAGTTCGCGTCGCTCGCTTCGTCCTGCCGGTTTCCGCTGAGCGATTCCGGGCAGCGACGCGAACTACAAAGTTCGCGCTACAGGAATACGGCGCTACCGTACTGAAACGTTGCGGCTACACCAGCGCCACCAAGGCTTGCAGCAGGGGACCTGGGCGGGCCGCGAGGTAGGCCACGCACTGCGTGAGCACCACCTCCGCTGCGCCGGCGGGCACGCGCAGCGGCCGCGCCACCACGCCCGGCACCCGCTCCAAATCGAAGAACGAGGGCACGAAGGCGATGCCAATGCCCAGGCTGACGAGGTTGCTGAGCAGCTCCAGCGACGACACTTCCTGCACGATGGCCCCGCGCCGGCTGAAACCGGCCTGCTGGCAGAGGTGCTCAATCTCGTCGTACACCGGGTGCAACGGGCGGCTGATTTCCACCCATTTCTCGTGCGCCAGGGCCCCCAGCGGCACCTCGGCCAGCCCCGCCAGCGGGTGGGCGGCGGGCAGGGCCACGGCCAGCCCGCCCTGGCCGAAGGGCCGGGCCGCCAGCTCGTCGTGCAGCAATGGCAGCAGCGTGAGGCCCAGGTCGATGGTTTCGGCCAGCAGCGCTTCCTGCACGGCCCGGAAGGTGGGCAGCTCGTGGAGGTGAAACTGCACGTCGGGGAAGTGCTGGGCGAAGCGCTGCACGATGCCCACCAAGCGGTCGGGGCGCAGCAGCTGGTAGTAGCCCAGCTCCACGGTTTTGTGCGGGGCCCCCACGCGGCGCACCGTTTCGATGGCCTCGCGGCTGAGGCGCAGCAGGCGCTGGGCGTCGGTAAGGAACACGGTGCCGGCCTCAGTGAGCACCACGCGGCGCTGGCGGGTGCGCTGCTGGTGGTCAAACAATTCGACGCCCAACTCGCGCTCCAGCAGCTGAATCTGCTGGCTCAGGGCCGGCTGCGACACGCACAGCCGCTCCGCCGCCCGACCGTAGTGCAGCGCGGTGGCTACTTCAGCAAAATACCGCAGCTGGCGAAGTTCCATATCCGCAAATCTCCATAAGAAATTCTTATTGGCGTCATAAGGAACCGATATTGGACTTGGGCCCTAACGAGTGTTAGTATTGCGTACTAGTAGCCAACTGTAATACTTCTAACCCGCTGTCATACTGATAAAGGAAGCATCTTCTCACGTTTGCTGTCGGCAGGCGTAAAAGCGCAAATGATGCCGCGGTGGGAAGATACTTCCTTCTTCAGCATGACAGGGGCCCACAATTATAACAGGGGCCCCATACGGTACGCCCCGCACCGTTCAAACCCGCCTCACTCCCACCCAAAATCCATGGAACCCCAAGTAGCCCAAGCCCTTCAGCAGCGCGCCACCACCGATTTCCTGCCCCTACTCGGCACCGACCACCTCGAGTTTTACGTGGGCAACGCCAAGCAGGCGGCCTACTACTACAAGGCCGCTTTTGGGTTCCAGACGGTAGCCTACGCGGGGCCCGAAACGGGCGTGCGCGACCGCGCCAGCTACGTGGTGCAGCAGGGCAAAATCCGGCTGGTGCTGACGACGGCCATGCACTCGGGCCATGAGATTTCAGAGCACGTGCGCCAGCACGGCGACGGCGTGAAAATCCTGGCCCTGCTAGTGGACGACGCCTACGCCAGCTACGAGAAAACCATGAGCCGCGGCGCCCGCAGCTACCAGGAGCCCCGCACCCTCACCGATGAGCACGGCGAGGTGCGCACGGCCGGCATCTACACCTACGGCGAAACGGTGCACCTTTTCGTGGAGCGCCGAAACTACCGGGGCCCCTTCATGCCGGGCTACGTGGCCCAGGAATCGAGCTTTAACCCCGCCCCCGCCGGCCTGCTGCACGTGGACCACTGCGTAGGCAATGTGGGCTGGAACCGCATGAACGAAACCGTAAAGTGGTACGAGGACGTGATGGGCTTCGCCAACATCCTAAGCTTTGACGACAAGCAGATTACGACCGAGTATTCGGCCCTGATGAGCAAGGTAATGAGCACCGGCAACGGCTACGTAAAATTCCCCATCAATGAGCCGGCCGAGGGCAAAAAGAAGTCGCAGATTGAGGAATACCTGAATTTCTACGAGGGCGAGGGCGTGCAGCACATCGCCGTGGCCACCGACGACATCATCGGCACGGTGCGCGAATTGAAAAGCCGCGGCGTGGAGTTCCTAAACACGCCCGACAGCTACTACGACAACCTGCGCGCCCACGTCGGCCAAATCGACGAGGATGTGGAGGCCCTGAGGGCCCTGCGCATCATGGCCGACCGCGACGAGGAAGGTTATTTATTGCAAATTTTCACCAAGCCGGTGGAGGACCGCCCCACGGTGTTCTTCGAAATTATCCAGCGCAAAGGCGCCAAAAGCTTCGGTGCCGGCAACTTCAAGGCCCTGTTCGAGAGCCTGGAACGCGAGCAGGACCGCCGGGGCAATTTGTAAGAATTGGTGGTTTCAGCGCGATAAAAAGGCCGTCATGCTGAGCGCAGCGGAGCGAAGTCGAAGCATCTTTCCCGCGGCGGTAATTATGATTTAGTGAAGCATTAGAGATGCTTCGACTCCGCTCCGCTGCGCTCAGCATGACGGCCTAGGGCCCCAAGCCTACTAATTGTTCACTGATAACTGCTCACTGTTAACTGACCATCCCATGCCCATCTACCACAAGCTTGGCCAGCTGCCGCACACGCGCCACACGGTGTTTGAGAAGCCGGAGGGCGGGCTCTATTACGAGCAGCTGTTCGGCACGATTGGCTTCGAAGGCACGTCGTCGCTGATGTACCACCTGCGCCGGCCCACGATGGTGAAGGAAGTGCTGGGCGAAGTGGACTTAACCCCCAAGATTGCGGTTGAGAAGAACATTAAAGCACGCCTGCTCAAGGGGTTCCAGGTATCGCCACAGGACGATTATTTAGGGGCCCGGACGCCGGTACTGGTGAACGGCGACGTGCACGTTTCGCTGGCCGCGCCGCGCCAGTCGCTGAGGGATTATTTCTACAAAAACGCCGATGCCGACGAGCTGCTATTCATTCACCGGGGCCCCGGCACGCTGCGCACGCAACTGGGCAACATCCGCTTCGAGCCGGGCGACTATTTATTAATTCCGCGCGGAATTATTTACCAGATTGCATTTGATTCGGAGGACAACCGGCTATTAATTACCGAGTCGTTCCACCCGATTTATACGCCCAAGCGCTACCGCAACCACTTCGGCCAGCTGCTGGAGCACGCGCCCTACGCGGAGCGCGACTACAAGCTGCCTGGGGCTCTGGAAACGCACGACGAGGTGGGCGACTTCGTGGTGAAAATTAAGAAGCAGGGTGTGCTGCACGAGCTGCTGTACCCGTCGCACCCGTTCGATGTGGTGGGTTGGGATGGCTACAATTACCCCTACGGGATGAACATCCGGGACTTCCAACCCATTACCGGCAAGGTGCACCAGCCGCCGCCCGTGCACCAGCAGTTCGAGACGAAGGCGTTTGTGGTGTGCTCGTTCGTGCCCCGGCTGTTCGATTACCACCCGCACGCCATTCCGGCGCCCTACCACCATTCTAACATCGACTCTGACGAGCTGATCTACTATATGGACGGCAACTTCATGTCGCGCAACAACATCGCGCCGGGCCACCTCACGCTGCACCCCGGCGGCATTCCGCACGGCCCCGCGCCGGGGGCCTACGAGCGCAGCATCGGCAAAACCGGCACCGACGAGTGGGCCGTGATGATTGACACCTTCCGGCCCCTGATGCTGACCGAAGCCGCCATGGCCTTGGACGACGGCGCCTACTACAAATCGTGGCTGGAACCCAACCTGTAGCGCCCCGGGCTGCCCGCTTTTTCGCGGGCTGCCCGGTAATTGCCCGAACCGCCGCCCGGGGCCCCACCCGATTGCCCAACGATTGCCAACGATTACTGGGTAGCCCGCGAAAAAGCGGGCAGCCCGGCCCCACTTCCCTTTTTTCATGAGAGAATTACTCGCTCAATTTGAGCAGAAGCGCCCCGAAATCGTTTTTGAATGGCAAGACCCCGAAACCGAAGCCGAAGGTTGGGTCGTGATTAATTCGGTCCGGGGCGGGGCGGCCGGCGGCGGCACCCCCATGCGCAAAGGCCTGGATAAGCGCGAAGTAGAGAGCTTGGCCAAGACGATGGAAGTGAAATTCACCGTCTCGGGGCCCGCTATCGGCGGGGCCAAGTCGGGCATCAACTTCGACCCGCAAGACCCCCGCAAGCGCGGCGTACTGGAGCGCTGGTACAAGGCCGTCATTCCCTTACTGAAAGCCTACTACGGCACCGGCGGCGACCTGAACGTGGACGAAATCCACGAAATCATCCCCCTCACCGAAGACTACGGCCTCTGGCACCCGCAGGAGGGCGTGGTGAACGGCCACTACCGCGCCACCGAGCCCCAAAAAATCCAGAAGCTCGGCCAGCTCCGCCAGGGCGTCGTCAAGGTGCTCGAAGACGCGGCCTATTCGCCCAGCCTGGCCCGCAAGTACACCGTGGCCGACCTCATCACCGGCTACGGCGTGGCCGAAGCCGTGCGCCACTACTACGCCCTGTGGCCCGGCACGGCGGTGGCTGGCAAGCGCGTCATCATCCAGGGCTGGGGCAATGTGGGCGCCGCGGCGGCCTACTACCTGGCCAGCCAGGGGGCCCTAATTGTGGGCATCATCGACCGGGCGGGTGGCCTGCTGCGACCCACGGGCTTGCCGCTGGAAGAAGTTAGGGCCCTGTTTTTGGGCCGCGACGGCAACGCGCTGCACGCACCCGACTTGCTGTCGTTTGAGGAAGTGAACCGGCAAATTTGGACGGCGGGGGCCGAAATCTTCGTGCCCGCCGCTGCCTCGCGGCTCGTTACGCAAGCACAAGTAGAAGCTTTGGTGGCCAGCGGCTTGGAGGTGATTTCGTGCGGGGCCAACGTGCCGTTTGCAGACCCGGCCATTTTCTTCGGCCCCACCGGCGAATGGGCCGACGCGCACTGCGCCGTCATCCCCGATTTCATCGCCAACTGCGGCATGGCCCGCGTGTTCGCCTACTTGATGGAAACCGGCGCCGAAATCACCGACCAGGCCATTTTCCAAGACGTGTCGCGCATCATCGAGGCGGCCCTGGCCCGCACCCACCGGCAGAGCAGTGCGCCCACCGGCCTGGCCCAGCGCTCGTTCGAGATGGCGCTGCGGCAGCTGGTGTAGGGCCCCGGGGCCGAACAAAGCGCGGCGGTACGGCGTTGTCGCCGGGCTGGCGTATTATTGGGAACTGCCCCGCTGGCCTGGCTTATTTCCGTTTTATGCGCTCCATTCCACTTTTCCCCCTCAACCTCGTCGTTTTCCCGGGCGAAAAATTGAACCTGCACATCTTTGAGCCCCGCTACCGCCAGCTGGTGCGCGACTGCCTGGAGAACGACATTTCGTTCGGCATCCCGCCTTTTCTCGACAACCAGCTCAGCGAATTGGGCACCGAGATGCGCTTGGTGAACGTGGAAAAATCGTACGCCAACGGTGAGCTGGACATCCGCAGCCGCGCCGTGGGCGTGTTCCGGCTGCGCAAATTCGAGCGGCAGGCCCCAGGCAAGCTCTACGCCGGCGGCCAAATTGAGGACATTGTACAGGACGAGGAATCCGACCCGTTGCTGCGCCAGGTCATCACGGCGCAGGTCCGCCAGCTCTACGAGGCCCTGGGCCTGAAGAAGCTGCTCCTGGAGCTGGCCCCCGACTACCGCATATTCGACATTGCCCACCACGTGGGCTTCAGCACCGAGCAGGAGTACCAACTCCTGGCCACCACCAGCGAAACCGAGCGCCAGCACCTGGTGCGCGAGCACCTCGACCGTACCCTGCCTGTGGTGCTCGAAACCGAGCGCCTCAAGGAGCGCGTGCGCCTGAACGGCCACTTCAAGGAACTGATTCCGCCTAACTTTTAATCGCAGGATTGATTATTTCTGAACCGCAGATTAAGTGGATTTAACGGATAAGAACGAATTTCTAAGGCCTCCTATCTGTAATCAGAAAGGCCACTCGTCGAGTGGCCTTTCTGTTGGGATTTGGAGACGCCAGCCAAGGCCCTAAAAACTCCTACTACCGGATATTTAAAGGCTATTGGAATCCGTTCTTATCCGTTAAATCTGCATAATCTGCGGTTCAGGCTACTGCTTCAGCCCCGTGGGTACGCCCTGGGGAAATTCCTGGCCAATCTCCTGCTGCAAGCGGCCGATGCGGTTGCTGGGGTTGGGGTGAGTGCTGAGGAATTCGGGTTGACCGCCGCTACCGCCCTTGCTGGCGAGCATTTCCATCACCTTAATCATGGCGCGGGGGTCGTAGCCGGCTTTGGGGGTGAGCTGCACGGCCAGGTCATCGGCTTGCAGCTCGTCTTCGCGGCTGAAGTTTAGGCCCACCACTTTCACGATGGCGGCGGCCACGGCGGCACTGGCCACTGAGCGGCCGGGATTTTGGGGGTCGTAGCTGGCGATGGTGGCGGCCCCGGCCAAGCCCTGGGTGAGGTTGGACTTGGCCACCTGCTGGGCCGAGTGGCGGGCAATGACGTGCCCCACTTCGTGGGCCAGCACGCCGGCCAACTGGCCTTCCGAGGTCAGGTTTTTCAGCAGGCCCTGGGTGATGAACACTTGGCCACCGGGCAGCGCAAAGGCGTTGATGGTCTGATCATCGGCCAGCAGGTGGAACTGGAATTTGTAGGGCGACTGGCCGGCCTTGGTTTGGCTGATGAGGCGCTGGCCGACAGCCTGCACGGCTTGCACGGCCTGGGCGTTGGTGCTCTCGCCGCCGTACTGCTGCTCCATGCTGGGGGCGGCCTGCAAGCCCAGGGCAATTTCTTGGTCGGGCGTCATGCCGCCCACGTGCTGGGTTTCGCCAGTCACCTCGTTTTTCGACGTGTTGAAATAGTAACCCAGCAGCGTGACGGCGGCCACGATGAGGCCGATAATAAAGCGTAAGTTGAGGCGCATGGCCGGGAAGGAAAAAGTGAGCAAACCGGCGGCAAACCTTGCCGCCGGGCCTTTTAACGCGCATTCAGCCGCGGGGTTATATAGGGGCCCGGCGATGCTGCCGCGGGTTCGCGGCGGCGGGGCCACCTTTGCAGCGGTTTCCCGTGTTCTTCCGCCATGCGCTTCCCCCCAGCAGACTCCTTTTTTCTCCGCCTTGCCCGCCGGGTGGGGCCCCTGGCCGCCGGGTTGGCCCTGGCCGGCTGCGGCCACGCCCTGCCCCCACTCCCGGGCTTCGCGCCAGCTACTTGGCGTGCGGACACTTACGGCTGCCAGGGCCGCCGGCTGGCGCTATTGCCCAACTTGCTGAAAGCGCGCGAAAAGCTGTACCTCACCCGCGCCGACGACATCAATGCCTTGCTCGGCCAGCCCGACGAGGAAGAACTGCGCGAGGGCACCGAGAAGGTGTACATCTACTACCTCGTGCCGGGGCCCCAGTGCGAGCCCGGCCACCGCCGCTCGGCGGCCCCGTGCCTGCGCCTGCACTTCGGCCCGCTGGGCACCGTCACCGAAATCCTGGTCGACCCCACCGCGAAAATGGCCCAGTGAGAAGCCCACACAGTTTCCACACAACCTCGGTAGCACTGGCGCACAAAAAAGGGGCCCGCTGAATAATCAACGGGCCCCTTTGTAGTTTTTCGCAGCCGTGGTTTAGCCGCGGCCGTTGCCTGTGTCGGTGGGCATGATGGGAAATCCTTTCTCTTGGTGCAGCTGGGCGAGCTGCGACGGGGAGAGGATGCGGCCGCACTCTTGGTCGTACTGGGCGTCGAGCTCGGACAGGCGCGTGGCGCGGCCGGGCTCGTTGGGTTTGAAGTAGGTGTTGATTTCATCGAGCTGGGCCACGCGGGTGCGGTTCACAGCAAACAGCTTCGTGTACTGGCCTTCGTTGAGGTGCAGGGTGTTGGCCATCTGCCGGGTGAGGGCCTTGGCTTCGGTGTTGAACACGGAAATGTTTGGTACGGCACGCTCGATGGAGGTGCGGTCAACGAACTGGGCACGCGCCGGCATGTAAGCCAGGGCAAACAACACAAACAGTACGGAGATCTTAACTTTCATAACGTAGTTTTTAGCAGAAACAGGAAGAGGCCAGCGGCGTTCCGTAGAAAATGAAAAATAAATATTCAGATTTTTAAAAAGTGCAATGTTTTATATAGGTCCCCGGAGCGAAGCATTCGGCTGCAATACGCTCAGCTGGCCCTTTTGCGTTCCATTTATTACGTGTTTTTTACAAATTTATTCAATAATACAAAAAAAAACCAGTTCCGTACAGAACTGGCTCTAAATCACTGAAAAGTGCAACGCGAATGTACCGTTAATCCTCGCTTTTCATGGGGTCGGGCGCATCCTTCTTGAAGTACTGCATGGCGATGAGCGACGTGATGACGCCCGTCATGCCGCCCATTAGAATGATGGCCAGAAACGCCAGCACCACCGACAGATCGAAGCCAAAAATATCGCGGGCGCGCGTCAGATCCATGGCGTGGGGTATTACCACGGTGAGCACAATGAATCCCAAGCCCAACACCACCGACGCCACCAGCGCCGTCACGATGCCCGTGCCGAAGCCCTCGAAGTAGCTCAACTGCCCGTTGGTGTCCTTGGAGCGGCGGGCAATGGCCAGCGTGGTGCCGCCCACCAGCATCAGCAGGTCGAGGCCGCCCGCTTCGATACGGTCAAAAAACCCGAGCAGGGCCGCTACGGTGGTATACGCAACGAGCACAACCCCGGTGAATATGCCCATGCTGAAAGTACTTTTTGGGGTGGTTGAAGGGGCCGTGGCCATAGAGAAGGGCGGGTAAGGTGAAGGAAAGTACCCTGCTATACTGCCTTTGCGGGCCGGAAGTTGGGCCCTGGGCCGGGTGGGCACCATTTAGGCGGCGGGGCGGTTCTGGAACGGCCCCGGGCGGCGCGGTTTCGGGCTGGGCCCGCCGTGCGTAAATTTGGGCCCCGGGGTCCCGGCCGGCCCCTTTCGTTTGTCATTCTCAACTTCCTGTTTTTCATGATTTCAACCTCCAACGTGAGCCTGCGCTACGGCAAGCGCGTACTGTTCGAAGACGTTACCGTTAAATTCCTGCCCGGCAACTGCTACGGCCTCATCGGGGCCAACGGCGCGGGCAAATCCACGTTCCTCAAAATCCTTTCCGGCGAGCTGGAGCCCAACACCGGCGCCGTGGAAATGCCCGCTGGCCAGCGCCTGGCGGTGCTGAAGCAGAACCAGTTTGCCTACGACGACCAGCAGGTGCTGCACACCGTCATCCAGGGCCACCAGCGCCTGTTCGCGGTGATGAGCGAGAAGGACGCCCTCTACGCCAAGGCCGACTTTTCGGACGCCGACGGCGAGCGGGCCGCGGTGCTCGAAGGCGAATTTGCCGACCTCGAGGGCTGGAACGCCGACTACGAAGCCGCCGAGCTGCTCAGCGGCCTGGGCATTACCGAAGACAAGCACTACAGCTTAATGTCGGACCTGGGCGCGAGCGAAAAAGTGCGCGTGCTGCTGGCCCAGGCCCTGTTTGGCAACCCCGACGTGCTGCTGCTCGACGAGCCGACCAACAACCTGGACACCGAGAGTGTGCTGTGGCTGGAAAACTTCCTCGACAGCTTCCAGAATACGGTGATTGTGGTGAGCCACGACCGCCACTTCCTCGACGCCGTGTGCAATTACATGGCCGACCTGGACTTCTCAAAGATTACCATGTACCCTGGCAATTACTCGTTCTGGTACGAGAGCAGCCAATTGGCCCTGCGCCAGCGCCAGGACGTGAACAAGAAAACCGAGGACAAGCGCAAGGAACTCGAAGAGTTTGTGCGCCGCTTCTCGGCCAACGCCTCGAAGAGCAAGCAGGCCACGAGCCGCCAGAAGCTGCTGCAAAAGCTAACCCTGGAGGAAATCAAGCCCTCGTCGCGCCGCTACCCGTACATCGCCTTCAAATCGGAGCGCGAGCCCGGTAACCAGTTGCTGACGGCCGAAAACTTGAGCGCTAAGGTGGACGGCAAGAACGTGTTCAAGAACGTGAACTTCTCGCTCGACAAGGGCGACAAGGTGGCCATCGTGGGCCGCGACGACCGCGCCGCCTCCCTCCTGTTCGACATTTTGTTCGGCGAGGCCACGCCCGCCACCGGCGACTACAAGTGGGGCACCACCATCACGCCCAGCTACTTCCCCAAGGAAAACAACGGCTTCTTCCAGTCGGGCGAGATGAACCTGGTGGACTGGCTGCGGCAGTACTCGGTGGAAAAGGACGAGAGCTTTGTGCGCGGCTGGCTGGGCCGGATGCTGTTCTCGGGCGAGGAATCGCAGAAGAAAAGCAACGTGCTGAGCGGCGGCGAGAAAGTGCGCTGCATGCTGAGCAAGATGATGCTGGAAAGCGGCAACGTGCTGGTGCTCGACGACCCAACGAACCACCTGGACCTGGAGAGCATCCAGGCCCTGAACAACGCCCTGCGCGACTACCCCGGCGCCATGCTCTTCGCCTCGCACGACTTGCAGTTCATCGACACGGTGGCCAACCGCATCATCGAGCTGACGCCCGACGGCATCATCGACCGGCGCATGAACTACGAGGAGTACCTGGCCGACGAAACGCTGAAAACCCAGCGCCAGAAGATGTACCACTTGGCCTAATCTTTACCGCGGCGGGTGGGCACGAAACGCGCCCACCCGCCGTTTAGGGCCCTGGCAGCCAACGATTTTCTGCGCTTTACTTCTCACGTTCCCTTCATGAAATATTCGCTGCTTGCGCTGCTCGCGCTCGGGCTCACCATCGGGCGCGCCCACGCCCAGGAACGCCCCGTGCTGGGGGCCCCACCGGTGGTGCTGCCCGCGCCCACGGCGCCCGCCCCACGCCCCCCGGCCCAGCCGGTGGACGCGACGCCCACGGCCCCCGAAATTCCCATTTACACGGCCCCCGGCACCCAGCCTGCGCAGCCCACCGTGCAGCCCGAGGCGCAGCCGCCCGTCACCATCGAGCCCAGCAGCAGCAGCCCCTCGGGCCTGGAGCTGCCCGGCCGCGAGCAGGCCCGCAAAGCCGCCCAGCAGCACGCCGAGCAGTACACCCGCTTCTTCATCTACAGCGGTTTCGGGCTGGGCTACAGCTCCTACGGGGGCATCAGCCAGTTCAGCGGCAGCCTCTCGCCGGCGCTCGGCATCCGCCTCACGGACCGCATCTCGGTGGGCCCCGGCCTCAGCTACTCCTACAACAACTACGGCTTTGGCAACTACTACGGCGGGGGCCCCACCACCCACATCAGCACCAACAACATTGGGGTGAAGGTATTCGGGCAAGTGCGCGTCATCAACCAGTTTTTTGTGCACGCCGAATACGAAACCACCCGCGCCCAGCTGCTGGAGCAGGACCCGAACGGCAACCTGACC
Organism: Hymenobacter coccineus; assembly: GCF_001816125.1. GTDB lineage: Bacteria > Bacteroidota > Bacteroidia > Cytophagales > Hymenobacteraceae > Hymenobacter > Hymenobacter coccineus. The sequence continues at coordinate 16,405 of NZ_MDZA01000449.1, forward strand.
GGCCGCACCGTGTCGCGCACCGTGCAGACGCCGCTGGCTGGCGTGGGCTACCGCTCGCAAATCAGCAACCGCGCAGCGGCCGACATTGTGATCCTCTACAACTTCCAGGATAACTACAGCAGCATTTATTCCAACCCGGTCATCCGGTTCAATTTCCTGTTCAACATCGGGAAGTAGGGCCCCGGCCGCGCACAAAAAAGCCCCTCAGCCGTGGCCGAGGGGCTTTTTTGTGATTTCCAGTTAAGTCTTTTGCGCCCAGCTATACCGCGTTGCGGCCGCTGATGACGCGGAACAGGATGGCAATGATGGCAATCACCAACAAGATGTGGATGAGGCCGTTGCCCTGGATGCCGGTGCCCATTACCCCAAAGAAGCCCAGGGCCCAGATGATGATGCAGATGACGGCGATGATGTACAGTAGGTTACCCATGGCGATGTGAAGATGAAGAAAGGTGAGGAGAAGTATTGTGGGCCTTGTACGGCAGATGTTTTTAAAAGGATATGAAGTTTTTTAAACATTTTGGCGGTTCAGCTTGTGGGGCCGCCATCGGGCCGGGCCAAAGGGGCGAAACGTAGCTTTGTGGCTTCCCTCCCATTTTCTTCTCTTTCTTATGAACATCGCCGTCATCGGCTCCGGCACCATGGGCAACGGCATTGCCCACGTATTCGCGCAGCACGGCTTCGCCGTGGCGCTCGTCGACGTCAGCCAGCCGGCCCTGGACAGGGCCCTGGGCACCATCGCCAAAAACCTCGACCGCCAGGTAGCCAAAGGGGCCCTGGCCGAGGCCGACAAGACCGCCACCCTGGGCCGCATCCGCTCCTGCACGACCATTGCCGAAGGCGTGGCCGACGCCGAACTGGTGGTGGAGGCCGCAACCGAAAACGTGGACCTCAAGCTCCAGATTTTCCGCGAGCTGGACCAGCACGCGCCCGCCGGGGCCCTTTTGGCCAGCAACACGTCGTCCATCTCCATCACCAAAATCGCGGCCGCCACCCGGCGTCCGGCCCAGGTGATTGGCATGCACTTCATGAACCCCGTGCCGGTGATGAAGCTCGTGGAGGTGATTCGCGGCTACGCCACCTCCGACGAGACCACGGCCCGCATCATGGACCTGGCGCAGCAGCTCGGCAAAACGCCCACCGCCGTGAACGACTACCCCGGCTTCGTGGCCAACCGCATCCTCATGCCGATGATCAACGAGGCCATCATCAGCCTGCACGAGGGCGTGGCCGGCGTGGAAGAGATTGACACGGTGATGAAGCTGGGCATGGCCCACCCCATGGGGCCCCTGCAACTGGCCGATTTCATCGGGCTCGACGTGTGCCTGGCCATCCTGCGGGTGCTGCACGAGGGCCTGGGCAACCCCAAGTACGCCCCCTGCCCGCTGCTGGTGAACATGGTAATGGCCGGCCGCCTCGGCGCCAAGTCGGGCGAAGGCTTCTACCAGTACACCGCCGGCTCGAAGGACCTGGTGGTGGCCCCCACCTTCGCCAAGTAGCCCGGCTGTGGCATGGACGCTGCGAGTCCACGCATCTGAACGGCCAGTTAGGGCCCTGGGAATCGGGCAGACGCGCGGCCTCGCAACGCCCACGCCACGACCGAACGCCGGGGCCCTAATTTGCGTTATGACACCAGCAGCGCGACTCATACAAAACCGCGCGCTTTTCCTGACCCATGACTGAACATGCATTATTTGGCGCCGGCTGTTTCTGGTGCGTCGAGGCCGTTTTCCAAAACCTTAAGGGCGTGGAGAAAGTGGTATCCGGCTACGCCGGGGGCCGCATCGCCAACCCGACCTATAAGGAAGTGTGCAGCGGCCTGACGGGCCACAACGAGGTGATTGACGTAGCCTTCGACCCGGCCGTCATCAGCTACAAAGAGCTGCTCGAAATCTTCTGGAAAACCCACGACCCGACCACCCTCAACCGCCAAGGCAACGACGTGGGCACTCAGTACCGCTCGGGCGTGTATTACCACAGCGACGAGCAGAAGCAACTCGCCGAAGGCTACAAGCAGAAGCTCAACGACGGCCACGCCTTCCCGAACCCCATTGTGACGGAGATTCTGCCGGCCCCCACCTTCTACCCCGCCGAGAACTACCACCAGAACTACTTCAACCTGCACGGCCACGAGCCCTACTGCCAGTTCGTAGCCAAGCCCAAAGTGGATAAGGTGAAAGCCCTGTTCGGCGAGAAGCTGAAAGAAGGCGTAGCGTAATTGCTGCTTCACGTTTTAAATAAAAAAGCCCGCTGGTTAGCGGGCTTTTTTGTTAGCCATCTCGGCTAGATCGGCTTCCATTATATTCAGCTTAGCTACGTACTCATCATAAAGATTCCACTGAGTTTCCTCTTTTGCAAGGTTGGCTAAATGGCGTTGCCGACGAAAAGCATTGGTTGCCATATTATATATCTCCTTATCGGCTTTACCGGCAATTTTAAACTGACCAAATACAGTAGCAATCACAGCTTGGTCAAGCACCTCATTTGAGCTTGAGTAGTGCTCAGTATACTTGATTGCTTCTATTTGGCCTTGTTCAACACAGTCAAGGTAAGCAGTATCAAAACCCCATGCTTTTATCAGATTGCGAAGCCAAGTGACGGATTTATCACCGGCTCTTCGCTCGCGGTACCATTCTTCTATGTTCCGCAATAAATCACTGCCTGTATCATTCCCGAAAGGAGCAAAATCGTCTCCCCCATCATAATAAAAGTCAGCTGTAGCGTGCTGCACAAAGAAAGGATGGCTCGTCTCACGAGCTAATCCATCACCTTCTAAATCATCAAAATAATATAAACTCATAACCTACTATTACACGCTCACCCCAAAGTCGCGCAGCGCGTCGTTCAGACTCGTTTTCAAATCCGTACTGGGCTTTCGCTGGCCGATGATGAGGGCGCAGGGCACTTGGTACTCGCCGGCGGGGAACTGCTTGGGGATGGAGCCGGGAATGACGACAGAGCGGGGCGGCACGTAGCCGCGGTATTCCTTGGGCTCGGGGCCCGTCACGTCGATGATTTTGGTGCTGCCGGTGATGGTGACGCCCGCGCCAATCACGGCTTCTTTGCCGATGCGGCAGCCTTCGACCAGGATGCTGCGCGAGCCGATGAAGGCACCGTCCTCGATGATGACGGGGGCCGCTTGCACGGGCTCGAGCACGCCGCCGAGGCCCACACCACCGCTCAGGTGCACGCCCTTGCCCACTTGGGCGCAGCTGCCCACAGTGGCCCAGGTGTCCACCATCGTGCCCTCGCCCACGTAGGCGCCGATGTTGGTGTAGCTGGGCATGAGGATGACGCCGGGGGCCAGGAACGCACCGTAGCGGGCCACGGCGGGCGGCACCACGCGCACCTGCTGGCCGGCGTAGTCGGTTTTGAGTTGCATTTTGTCGTGGTACTCGAAGGGGCCCACTTCCTGGGTGCTCATCTGGCGCAGGGGGAAGTAGAGGATGACGGCTTTCTTCACCCACTCGTTGATGGTCCACTCACCGCCGTCTTCGGCGGGCGGGGTGGCCACGCGCAGGCGGCCTTTGTCGAGCTCTTCGATGATGGCCTCGACGGCGGCTTTGGTGTCGGCGGTTTGGAGCAGGGCGCGGTCGGCCCAGGCTGCTTCGATGGTGGCTTGCGCAGCGGCGGAATCGAATGACATAAAAACGGAAAAAGTGAATCTGGGGCAAAACTACCATCTTTGGCTGCCGCCGCCGCGGGCTGGCGCCTCCTTTTTGCCTTGCTTGCCCATGCCGCCGCTCACCGTCTTGCTCGCCTCCGTCCTCAAGCCCGTCGACGAGCCGCGGATGACCGGCAAGTTTGCCGCCACGCTGCGGGAGCGGCCCGGCGTGGCGGTGCACGTGGCCCGGCCCAGGGGCCCCC
>NZ_MDZA01000450.1 GCF_001816125.1 Hymenobacter coccineus
GAGGAGGGCCGGGCCGACCGGCGGGAGGGCGGGCCGGGCGCGGTGGGTTGCGGGTAGGGGCGGCGGGCTGACCGCAGGGAAGCTGGCTGGCCCTCTGGCGGTGGGGCGGCAGCTTCCCTGCATCGGGGAGTAGGCGCGGAGGCAGCGCGCGGGATGGGGCGAAGCGTTGGGGTGGAGGGCCCATAGTGAGCGAGGGAACGACCAACGCGAGCGAGAGAGGGAACGGAGGGCTCCGCAGCCCCGATGCGCAGCCACAGCCGGCGCGGGCGGTGGGTTGCGGTAGGGGCGGGCGGCACCTCTTTGGGGGCGGCCTGACCCGCTGTCGGTTAGTCGCGGGTAGGGCCCCAAGTTGCGGCTGAAGTGCGCAAGGGATGGGAAGGGCGCGACCAAAGGGAGCGGTGCGCAGCACGGGAGCGCAGCGCACCCCTGCACAGCCCGACCCCCGGAGCGACGAAAGGGAGCGGAGGGGGATGCGTCCTAAATAATGCAATAACTACGCTAGTTGGAAAGTGTTGACTAAAATATATACTTTAGCGTAAATTTGTATCAAAGCATAACCAACTTAACCTTTCGAGTCAACCTTTCGCAAGCCATGTTATTCAGCAGCTCAAAACTTGGTCACATTGGCCAGATTCTCAGCACCGGGGCGGTCTGGGAAATCGGCACTTCGGCATTTACGCCGCCTACGGCCAATGAGATTGAAACCTTCGTGCACGTCTTCATCCAGGTGGTGGTGGGGGTGGTGACGGTGGTGGCCACCGTGCGGAAGATGTTTCAGAAGCCGGAGGCGGTGGTGAAGCTGCCCGCCGTGGGGGCCATCGCCGTGCCGGTACCGGCTCCGGCGGCGGAATCGGAGGCGTCGACTACGACCGATGAGCGCCGTGCAACCGAATAAGCCCGGGGCCGCGGGGCCCGCCCGGCGTGCCGGCGGAGCGGGCGCCGCCGGTGCTGAGCGCGCCGCAGAAGATGCTGCAAGCGGCGCGGCTGGCCCAGGCGGTACCGGCCCTGGCGGCGGGCTACGTGCGGGCGTTGGGGCGGTGGCAAGGCGACCCGGTACTGCGGTTGGTAGGGCGGCCCATCATTACGGAGTGCTACCGTTCGGCGAAGCGGCAGGACGAGCTGTACGCCCAGGGTCGGACGGCGCCGGGGCCCATTGTGACCTATAAGCGCGGGGGCGAATCGAACCACAACGTGCTGCCGTCGGTGGCACTGGACGTGGCCTTTCTGCTGCCGAGCGGGGAGGTGTCGTGGTCGGGGCTGCTGCTGAGCAAGTTTGCGCGGTTGGTGAAGGCAGCCGACGCGCGGGTGCACTGGGGCGGGGACTGGCCGGGGTTTAAGGACCGGCCGCATTTTGAGCTTGTACGCTGAGCCGCAAGCCAGCCTACCCCCTTTCTTTCCCTTCGCCCTTTTCCTCCATTTTTCACCGATGAAAATCTGGCAAATAATCGTTCACGCTGCGGTAAGCGTCATTTTACAGCTCGTGGACAAGAAGCGCGACCAAGCCAGCAAGTAGCTGGTTCTTGTACCACCACGAAAACGGGGCCAGCTGGCCGGGCATGATGCTCGACTGGCTGGCCTTGGTCGTTATAACCTTGTTGAAGTTGCGGTTCCGTTCCCCAGGAAGGCGGCAGAGGTGGTATGAACGCTTGAGAACGAAAAGGCAGAAGTCTACTGGCTAAGCGTAACTAAACGATGGGGAAGTAATGCTGGACCTACGGAAACCAATTCAGATGAAGGGAATCAGAATGGTAATCAAGCAGAGCTACGTGCTCGGGCTAGCCACTGGGACTTGCCAGCCAGTGAAGGGCGTTGGTGTTTACCGCGTCTGGTAGTACAGTGTTTGGCAGTAGCTGTCAGGAGCGATAGGGGTGGCTGTGTATGCAGCGCGAAAGGAGAGTGACTAATTGTATTTGTATAAGTATTACTTATAATATGTAATTTTTATATATATTTGGATCCTCATCAGGTGAGTTGCCAATCATTAGGTGCTATTTGTTTCATTTTCAACGATCTACACAACTTCTTCGAAGACACCCTGCGCTCTGTGACGAACTGTTAAAAAATACGCAGCCCAAAGCTCAATAAGTAACGCATGTGCCATTCAAGTGGACGATGCGCAGTACACAAAAGAAATGAAGATTTCTAAAGGCGTTTCCGCTGATAACACTATGCAGTGAGCTACGCCAAAACCAATCTTTTGGGCTATACAACCCATCAACGCCAGCCATTTTTACAGACCTCAACCTTTAATCATATGAAAGGAAAACTTCTTTTTCTAATGGTTTTCAGCGTTAAACTTGCTTGTGCTCAGGTTAACCAACCAACCAAACAAACTGTCAATGTCAATTTTTCATCAGGTACGAATAAAGAAATTAATGTCGTTTTGAATGACATCGCGCCCTTCATTGCTTTGGAGTTTAAAGGAATTTGGCCTAGTGATGCTAAAAAAATAACCATTCGGCTTCTCAATACCGACGATGGCCCTACTTATGAGCAATTTATTGTCAATCACGATGACATACGGCCATTTGATTATGGTCAAAGTTTTACTTTGACGGCTGCTAGGATCACAAAAGAGTTGTTGCCCACACCAGCCTCTGGAAGAGAAACAAAAGTGCAAAAGGACGCTTTGGATTCCATAAACGCAAGGGCTAAAAAGGACTACGACGAGCCAGGTGGCGTAGTGCATATGCGCGACTACTACGATTTTGCTGAGAAACTACGGGATGGCAACGAAAAAGAATTTTCTGTACTGCTGGCCGCTCCGCAACTGCGCCGCTACTATGGGGTAGAAATAATCGCAGAAGGTGACACCAATGGTTCGCCGCCGACCCGGCAAATATTATATTCTACTAATGGCCTTAATAATAATCTGCCGATTCCCCTGCTTTACTCAGGAGCTTTAGAAACGCTTCCACACGACCGGTTCATACCATACTCGAGTATCGGAGCAGGATTTTTAGGAATAAAGGACGATAAGGCATACCCATTTTTCACCACGTCATTGGGCTTGCTGGTTACCCTCCGGCCTATTTATACAGGCCAGCGCAACCCGTTTATTCATCTTACCCATAGCAGATTTAGGGCAGTTAACGCAACATTGAACCGCGCTTACTTTTTAGGCGGTATCAGTACAGCAGTACTCAATTATCGTGGCCAAACATTAGCAACTTCAGCGGTGAAAGGCACATTAGGGCTCGGCGTCTTTTTATTGCCGGGTTTAGGGTTGTCATACAGCTTTGCTTTCGGGGGAACCGTAAATTATAATCCCGCCTTCGACAATCGAACCAAGCCTTTCTATATGTCTGGGATATCGTTAAATTTTACTGGGCAAGTAACCGAATTATTTAAGACTACTATTGGCAACAGTCTTGGGACGCAACCAAGCAAGTAATCCGCATCCATGAAATCTCTACTACTTCTCGCCCTGTACGTGCTCCTAATAGTGTGTGCTGCCTGCACCAATCTTGATGACCCCTTTGAAGGCGTTACTGCCGACCAAGTATTTACGCTAGAAGTCAAGCCTCGTTCTGGCGACACCGAAGCTATTCTCTCTGCCGATGGACGGTCGGCGCTGGAATGTGTGGTCAAACTCAATGACAAAGTGGCCCTTTATAGCCGTGTAGTAGTGACGGTTGCTTCCGACGATATGATGCTATCACTGACAGGGGCGACCACAGGGGCTACTGGCTCCTTGACACTGCCATTTGCTGGCCAACAAACCTCTTTCTACGCTATCGCTCCGCGCAATTATCAGGAGGAGGTTCGTCTGAGCGTGAGTAGCGGCAACGTGCGCACTATAGCGACCATTAAACTGCGCGAGGTATTGCCGAATCGGGTGGATGTAAATCCAACTCTTTTGCGAACTGCTCCAGGAACACCGTTTTCTTTTACTACTACCCTGGTAGATACTTTGCTGATATCTCGTGCTGTTTCAGGAAAGCTCCCTGTGCAATTTGATGTGCTGTCACCTGCTAAAGCTCCTCGCCTGCCGATAGGCCGAAGCGTAGCACAAGCCGATGGCTCAGCTAGCGTTATCACTACTGTTGCTTTGCCCGACACAGGTACATTCCATTACCGCGCTCGAGTTTTAGGGGTGTATAGCCAGCCTTTTACCATTAAATGTCAATAAGTCAGTGAATTAGGTTGACCGGCTGAGCGAACTGCTCGGCTGGTTGGCTTTCTTGAGCTTTGGTGTTGTGGCTGACTCCAAAGCCAGTATTTGGCTCGATACCGGTAATCCGCTTTGTAGGATTAAGCCTCTTTTGGAAACTTGAGAATAAGTTAGACTAACATAAGGTGAAACAGTTACTAGTTCATTTTTAGCTTGTGAAATGACATCCATTCGATTGAACATTCATTATTTTAATTGGTGGGACCGTTGTCTACGCGCGTTTCAATCACTTGCTGGACGCTGGCGGGCACTGCCGAAAGAAGGTCTAAGCCGGTGGCTGCCTCGATGGCGTTGACGCTGGTGCGGTAGGTGCCCCAGCTCGTGCTGAGCGAATTATCGTTGGGGGTGTTGATGGCAATGACGCGGGTAGTGGTGGACACGCGGGCGGCGTCGTTGCTGCCGGTGGGGAGAATAACAACTACTTTCCAGCAGTGGGCCGGGACGGTGACGCGGCCGTTGTCGAGGGTGGTGGCGTACCCCTCGGTACCGGTGCCGCCTTTGCCGTAGCTGCCGCAGACGACGTAGAGTTCGTGGCCGCTGCTGAGAAAGGTGCGGAGGTAGTTTTCGAGGTTGGCCCAGGTTTGTTGGTTGTTGCGGGGGGCCTGGGGCATCATGTTGGACATGAGGAACGTGGCCGAGTTGTTGGCCGCGGTGCTGGTGCGGTCGGCTGAGGGGCAATTGTGGCCGCGGTCGAAGCCGGCGCCGGCGTAGCTGCTGGCGGTGACGTGGTACCAGGTGGCGGGCAGGTCGGCATCGGGGCGGAAATCGTCTTGGCGGGGGGCGCTGCCGACCCAGGAGCTGCTGAGGTGCCAGCTCACCCAGTTGGGTTTGCCTTGGTCGCGGTGGTAGGAGAGGGCGTACTGGGGCTTGGAGAGCAGGTAATTGGTGGGTTGGCTAGGGTCCGTGGTGGCGCCGCTGGGGTTGCCGAGGGTCAGGTGCTCGGGGAGCGTGGATTGGCTAGGAGCTTGCGTGGGCGAGACGTCGGTGGTGGCGCAGGCGGTGGCCAGCAGGGCCAACAGGACGAAGGTTGAGGCGCGGGTAATTGCTTGAGGCATGGGGTAGCGGGCAGGAGCGCAAAGGTGGGGACTATGCAGCGGGGCAGCGTCAGGAGGGGGCGGGTCTGGCGGCGGCGTACTGGGAGCTGCTGGGCCGTAGACCCGGTGCGGCGGATGCCCGTCAGCGCGGAATGCTACGGGGTTCAGAGTAGCGGGATGCACTACATAGGCAAGGAAGCGCCAAGCCGGGGGCCGTGGTGGCCTACAAGCGGGGGAGTAAGCAACCACAACGGGTGCTCACGGCGACGTTAGGCGCGGTACTTGTGATGCTGAGTTGGGCGGTTGTTGAGCAAGTCTGTGCGGCTGCTATCCGGGTGGCAATTAGCGCATGCCCACACGGCTTGGCTAACTACCGGAATGCGTAGCGGAATAGAATGAGTTGTGGGACGCGTTAATTGCTGAACATTAATAATTTACGTTCCGGATTGGGTTTCGGAATTTGTGTGGTTAGCCAGTTCCTGCACTACCATCAAAACAACGGGGCCAGCTGGCCGGGCGTGATGCCGGCCAGCTGGCCCCGTTGCACTTTTCAGACTTTCTCGATTAGCCTACTTGTGGTAGCTCGTCGGCCAACCCGGTTGTTAATGCCTGTAGCCATTTCTGGCTTTGGCCAACGGTGGGGCTGGTTTTATCGGTGGGGCTGATGCGCTGGGCCATGGCCAGGGCCAGGCGGCTGGCGGTGGCCAGCTGGATTTCCTGGGCGAGAATGTTGTGTAGGCGGGTTTGGAGCGGGGGCGACACGGCGACGAGGGTTTGCAGCTCCTGCCCTAGCACGCGGATGCCAACCATTTGCATCAACTCTTCTTCCTGCGGGTCTTGGGCAATCAGCAGCTCGTAGTGGCGCTCGATGATGGCGTCTTCGATGAGGGTGTGGTAGTGCTGGAGGATCAGGCGCAGGTCGGTGCCGTCTTTGCCGCGCTGCTCGGGGCGGTCGTCCCAGGCCAGCAGTTTTAGCGCTACCAGCCCCGGTAGGGTGACGGCCTGCCAGGTAATCTGCTCGTTTACTTTGACGGGTTCCACGGAAGCCAGCACTTCGGCCAAGCCGACGACCGAAATGCGACTCAGCCCCTGGCCAGTGACTTGGACGCGGCCTTCGGCGTCGGCAATGCCGCCGAAAGGCATCAGGTCGACCTGGATGCCGGTGGGCTCGTGAATCAGGCAGAAGGCGCTGCTGGCGGGGGCGGTGAACTGCTCGTGGGCAACCAGCCAGGCGCGCAGCTGCTCGTACTCGGCTTCGTGGGCGATGAGCACGGCCAGGTCCACGTCGGTGGTGCGGCGGCGCGGGGCGGCTCCGAGGGCCGCATCCAGCCACAGGTCGCGGGCGACGGCGCCGACCAGAAAGAAGTCGAGGCCGAGGTGTTGCAGGCCCCGGGTCAGGGCCGGTAGTACCCGGTCGAGGCCCGAGGGGAAGCGCCGCTCAGGCGGGATGGTGGAGATATCGAGCATAGAGTTTCTGGGCGACTTCGCGGTTGCGGGCGTCGCCGCTCAAGAGTAGGTCGGCGTACACCAGCAGGGGGGGCACGCACTGGCTGGTGGGGTGGTGGAAATTCAGGCGCTGGTCGAAGGGCGCCCGGACTTCCACGCTGCCGGTGGGGTCGGGTACCAGCCGGAGCTGGCGCATGAGGGCCGGGCGGGTGGCGGTGCTGTAGAGGGTGAAGAACTCGGGCCGCAGGTAGCCGTCGAGCAGCAGGGCGGCGGCCGGCTCCCCGCCCCAGTAGGTAGCAGCGCCCAGGGGCTGGTTTTGCCAGCCGCCGGCAGCCTGGTCGGCATCGAGCCAGCGGTAGCGCTGGGGGGCAAGGTGGGGGCGGAGCGTATCGCCGTAGCCGGCTACCCAGCGCTGGGTCAGCTCCTCGCGGCGCAGCAGTTGGCGCGCTCTTCGTCGAGCAGAAAGCCTTGCTGAATGAGGTCGAGCATGACCTGGCCCACGGTGGCAACGGGGGTATCGGTGCGGGTAGCAATGGTGCGGTAGGGCTGCCGGACCAGGTCGGGCTGGGTGAGCAGGTGGAAGAGCACCCGCAGTCCGCTTTTGCGGAACGCCCGGCCGGCCGTGGTGGCGGTGGCCTCTTTGCGAGGGCGGGGCTGGCCCTGCACGAGGACGAACAAGTCAGCTTCCGGGTGCTGGAGCCAGGCGTTGCCGGCGGTATCGGCGTAGCACAGGCCGTGCTGACGCAGCTGCTGGCCCATACCGTCGGGTACGTAGGTGGTGACCAGTACCCAGGGCTGCGCGGCCGGGTGGGGCCACAAGGCTAGCAGAGGGGTGATGTTTTTTAGTGCCGTCTCTTTTACCTCCACGGTAAAAACGGCCTGCTTGCCCACCGTCAGGGTGGGCTGCTTGTGCTCGTTGGTGACTATCTTAATAGCCAGCCGTTTGCCCAACACGGCTTTGAGGGCGGTTCTTACCTGGGTGAGCAGGACTCGCTTGGCGGTGGGTTGTCTATCTTTCTCCATGTGTCTGTTTTCTGTAGACAAGGTAGTGAAAGTAGACAGAACGAGCGTTGATGCTGTTGGTGGGTAAAAGCACACAACGGGGCAAGCTGGCCGGGCGTCATGTCCGACTGGCTTGCCCCATTGCTTGTGGTGGCTGAAAATGTTCTTGCTAAACGTGAACGGATGGAACCTGGATGGATTGTTCGGTGAGGCGGTTAAGTGCCAAGCTCAAGTAATCAGGCGTAAGCACCCGCTTTTTGCGTGGGTTCCATGCCCCCACGGCGTTGATTAGGCTGTCCAGGTCCTGTGCCTCTTTGCGCTCAAGCAGGTAGTCGACGGTGGCAAGAAGCTCCATACCTAGCGGAGACTCGAAGCCTTCGATTAGATGGGCGAGGTGGCTGACTTGCTGCCGTTGCTGCTGGGTGAGGTGCTGAGCGATGTAGGCATCAATTTCGGGAAACTTTTCCTCCATCAGGGTGAGCTCGGCGGAAGGCTTGGCTTCCTTGTATTCCATACCGCGCAGAAAAGCGCCGTCCATGCGCTGGAGCACGAAGCTGAGGTTGTGGGCGAAGGGGCCGTACTGGGCTTTCTCGAAGTTGAGCTTGAGGGGCTCGCCGAGGCGCTGGAGGAAGTAGGCCAGCTTCTGCACTTCGATGATGCTGAGGCTGTAGCCGAGCGCCGAGTAGGCGCGCATGGCGGCCAGCAGCATGGCCCGGGAGGGCGTCAGTTTTTGGGCCGCGGCTTCGGGTTTGCGTTCGCGCTTGGAAATGGTAGCGGAGGGCTCGTAGAGCTGGATGGGAATGGCCACGTCGGCCAGGGCCTGCGCGATGAGGGGGCGCACTTGCGCCCAGTCGAGGCCGCCGTTGCCACAGCCCAAGGGGGGCATGGCCACCGACGTGATGCCGTACTCAGCGATGACGCGCTTGAGGTCGTCGAGGCCGTCGGTGATGTATTCGAGGCGGGACTTTTCCTTCCAGTGGCGCTTGGTGGGGAAGTTGATGATGAAGCGGGGGCCGACCAGCTCGTGGGTTTCGGTGACGAACATTTCGCCCACGCGGACGCGCTGCTCTTTGCAGGCCTGGCGGTAGAGGCGGTAGTTGAGGTCGAAGGCTTCCTTGAACTGCAGGGCGATGCCTTTGCCCATAACACCCTCGGTATTGACGGTGTTGATGAGGGCATCGGCGGGGGCCTGGAGCAGGTTGCCTTCGGCGGCGGTAATCATGGGGAGGGGAAGGGCAAGGCGGCTTAATAGTACCAAGCGGGCACTTCGCGCACGGGCAGCGCAAGGCCAGCCTGCTGCACAATTTGCTCAACCTGGGTGCGAATATGGTCATTGAGAACAGCAATTCCTACCAAAGCATTCACGGGCACAAACTGATGAACGAGGAACTCGGCCTGTTTGTGGCGCTGCAAATTGGGGTTTTGCAGGGTGGGTTTCCACTGGTCGGCGTAGATGTCGGCCCAGGCCAAGTTGGCCAGGTCGGCGGGGCTTTGGTGGAAGGAAGTGAGGATTTCGAAGGCGTGGCCGTCGGTGAACACGTAGGGCAAGCCCAGCTGCTGGACGTGCTGCACGTTGCTGAGCAAGTAGATAATTTCGGACTGGGGCGCGTGCTTGCCGATGCGGTAGAGCATGGGGCTGCGCGGACCGAGGTAGAAGGGCACGTAGTCGTTGAGTACCCCGCCAGGCGGGAGCGGCACGGCAATGCGGTTGCGCCGGTCGGTGAGGCTGGCATCACCAATATTCTGGTATGCGGCAGTAACGGGAGCAGGACGATTGCGGCAGAAGATGCCATGCCGCAGCGTATCGGGCAGGTTGGTGAGGTGCGTGATGCGGTAAATGCGGGTGGGTATTGGCTGGAGCATGGCTAGCTAAGCGCACAATACGGCTGCCGCGTCAGCGGGCCGATTACTGAAAAAATCAGCCACAACTGACTGGGACTTGAGAAGCCATAGTAACAGTAATTTTCACAGTTTAACTACTGAATTCATCTAGTCTCTCGCCAGCGATGAAACGGTCAAGCAGGGCCTCAGCTTCGGCGGCTAGATGGTTCTCCAGCATGTCGGCCTCGGCACGTAGGCTCGTGGCTTCTTCCATGCGGTCGGCAATAGTGTTTTCAGTGGTTTCATCCAAGCGCACGACCGGAAAAGTGGCGACGTCGGCGGGCTCGATGTGGGGGATGGACGTTCCATAGGCATAACGCTTTACTAAGGGCCGCCCCAACGTAGGATGGCTCAGTGCTGCGAATAGATAGCCGGGACGGATGGTATCAAGCTTAGGAATGATGCGAATAAGGTCGTGAGAAAAGAAGGCTTTTTCATGGTTCTTAGTCATTAGGGCTACGCTACCATTCAAGCCATATATCTGTCCTGAACAAGCCATAACAAGCCACCCTGCTTTTACATGATATTCCGCAGTATCACCTGCATTTTCGTGGTCTACTAATACCTTCTTGGTAATAGTAGCATTTTGAGCGAAAATTTCGTCGGCACTCATATAAGGAACACCGCCTTCACCGAATACTCGCTTAAATCGGGTTATCCACCATACTTTTTCAGCCACTTGTGACAGCGGTTCTACTGTGCGGCCCACCTCCGCGAAACGACGTAATACAGCGCTTGAATGAGGCGTGTAAAAGGTTGCTTCCAACCGTAGACGCTTGCCACCCATTTGTTTTAGCGAGACGCTGAAGCCCGTTTCAGGGTCGGCAGACTGCTCAATTGGTCCTATCGCTTGTGCAAATAACCCTTCGGCTTCGGTGACTAAAGCATGTGCTCGATTGCGCATTGCCACGACGGCGTTTACCTGCTCGGTGAAATGCGCTGCTAAAGCCACAGTCACTTTAGGTACTGGCAGTGCCTCTAAATGCGCCACTTCTAGGTGCTTGATGACGTGACCATACTGGGCTGCGTTCATCATGGCCCGCCCTTGCGGTGTCCGCAAGTATGAATATATCCAACCCCATTGCGCTTCCTCAAAGGGAACCACACGAAGCAGGTCGTGCGAAATCAAAATGCCTTCGTGCGTATCGAGTGAAAGCACGGTGCGGCCTACGTTGCCCGAGCACGTTACTACAATAGTACCCGTCTGCAGAAAGCGGTTTGTGGCATCACTGGTGCGTTCCAGGGCCAAAAATTTACGTGGCACCGGCCGCAGGTCGAACACCTGCGTGGCTGCCAGAAACGGCGTTCCATACTGCGGCCCCACCTGAATGCCTTTCAACCGGCCGGGCTGCCACACCCGCGCCAGCTGGCCCAGGGGCACCCAGCCGGCGGGCTGCGTTTCGAGGGCCAGCCGGACGCCGTAGCCGCTGGTCAGGTACACGTCGCCTTCGAGGCGGCGGTCGCCGCGCATGAGCAGGTGGGCCGGTAGCGAGGCCACTTTAGCCGTGTGGTAGGGCCAGGTGGTGGGCGCGCTGGGTAAGGGGGCGCTTAGGAGTGGTCGGCTAGCCATTGACGGAATGCTTGGGCAATTTGGCGGGTGTTGTCGTCCAGTACCTTTTTTAAGGAAGTTTGGGGCACGTACTGCACGCGGCCCTCGGCATCGGCTACGCGCACCAGCTCGGTCACGGGCTCCATCACCTCGTTGCCGCGCTCGTCGCGCACGTAGGTGCGGTTACCGCGCTTGTCGTGCCCGATGTGGTTGGCCACGGCCATAAACACGGGGTAGTCGGCGCGTTGGCCGCTGGCGGCTTCCAGGGCGATTTCGGTGTCGGTTTTGCGTTGCACTAGCAGTAGGCTGGTTTGCACGCTCACGTTGGGCTGGAAGGTATCGGGGTGCATGTCCACCGAGGCCAGCAGGCGGCAGTGGGTCAGCAGCCACTCGCGCACGTAGCCCAGGCCGGGCGCGCCCAATATGCCGTCGGGCAGCACAATGGCAGCGCGGCCGGTGCCAGGCTTTAGCAAGCGCACGATGCGCTCGATGAACAGGATTTCGGGCGGCTGCGACTTTTGCAAATTGGCGGTGCGGGCCCAGCGGTCGTCGGCCTTGTCGTACTGCCAGGTGTGGCCCAGGTCGTACTGCTCCAGCACGGTGTGGTCGTCGATGGGCAGCTTCGAGCCGAAAGGCGGGTTAGAGAATACCACGTCGACGCCGCCTGGCAGGCCGCGGGCGCGCAGGTCGTCGGCCCAGCGCAGGGGGTTGAGCAGCGAGTTGGCCTGGTAGAGTCCGCCGGCCCCGTCGTTGTTCATCACCATGTTCATTTTAGTGGCCTTCACCAGGTTGGGGTTGAAGTCGAGCCCCACAATGCAGGCCGCCGCGTATTTCTTGATGCGGTCGCGGGCGTGGATTTCAGCCTGGGTTTCGTTGTTGTGCCACTTTTTCAGCTCGGCCTTGCGAATTTTTTCAATCACGTGGTTCATGCCCGCAATCAGAAAGCCTCCGGTACCGCAGGCGGGGTCGAGCATGAGCTGACCCTCGGCGGGGTCGAGCATGGCCACGGCCATGTCGCAGAGGTTGCGCGGGGTGAAGAACTCGCCCCGGTCGCCGCGCAGGTTCGAGCCCACGATTTCCTCGTACGCGTGGCCCTTCACGTCCACGTCCGATTGCAGCAGCGAGTAGCCCTGTAGCTGGCTCACGAGGTAGGTGAGTACGGGCGGCAGCAGGTCGATGCCGTCTTTAGGCTGGAAGATAGCCGGGAAATCGGCCCGCACGGCGTTGAACAGCTTATCGAGGCGGCCTTTCACCACGAGCTGTCCGTTCAGCGACTTGCGCTCCGTGGCCGTCGTGTAGAAGTCGATGGCGTCGGAGCGCTCGTCCTGGATTTTACAGAATATGAGCTTGAGTAGCTCCCAGAAGGCTTCGGGCTTTTGCAGGCCCTGGTTGGCGGCGATGTAGTTATGGCAGCGCTTGAAGGCGAACATCAGTGCGTCGGAAGTAGCCGCCTTAAGCTGGTCGAAGCGCGGGCGTTCGGCATCGTCTTCTTTCTGGCCGAAGATGGGTACGTCGGGCACTTCATCAAAATCGACCTTACCGCCCTCCACCATGCGACGGTAGCAAAACCGCTCCACGCCGTTGGTCCACATGCCGTAGACAGCATTAGGGCAGGCGGTGAGGTAGCTTTTGAGCTGTTCGACGCCTTCTTTGCGGTCAGTCGATTTTACCTTATCGGACTTGCACTCCACCACCAAAAAGGCGTTTTCGACAGCATGGGGCTTGTTGGGGGCAAAAATTAGGATGTCGGCGCGGGTTTTTTTGCTGCCGATGGGCACCGGAAATTCCACAGCCACATGGGCTTTAGGGTAGTGGTATTCGCGTACCAGGGACTTGAGGATTTCCTGGCGAACGTATTCTTCGGGGGTTTCCTGGCGTTGAGTTTTGCCGTCGATGAAGTCGAGCAGCTTGCCCTGTTGGATTAGTACGGGTGCCGGTGGGAGAGCCGTAAAAGTTATAGCAGTTTGGGCAGAAGAAGCCAATGGAAGCTAAAAGAAGGAGCAATGGGGTTATTGCAATTCAAAAGTAGGCCCCTAAGGATCAAGTAAACCTTGTATTTCTTGGAGACATTATTAATTTATATACAGCATTGAAATGCGTATTTCGTTGAAGCAGCGGGTGATAGTGACGGACCTTTTAGTCGTGGTTGCCATTCATTAGTCGATTATTTTCCTCGCGGTGCCGTTTGTCCATTCGTTTCTGCGCTTCGGGGCCGGCTTTCCAATCGGGGCGGGTTTGGCGCTGAGTGGCGGCGCGAGCCTCGGCGCGCTGCTGCTGCGCCTGCGCGGGGGTAATGAGGCCGCGGCGGGCTCTCTGGTTGGTGATGGTGAGCTTCTGGCGCAGGTGTTCGGCATTGGGGTGGTCGGCAGGGATTTGCTGGGCCACGTGCGCGAGCAGCCGGGGGGCGGCGTCGTCGAGTAGCTGCACGGCCTGGGCCTGCTGGCTGGCCCCGGTGGCTTTCTGGTCGAGGTGGCGGTTTTCGAGGAAGCAGGCCTTTTGCTCGAAGTAGGCCGCAATAAGTTTGTAGAGCGTGCCCACGTCGAGGGCCTGGTAGAAGTTGTGGCCGCTGGTGCGGGCTTCTTTCAGGGCCAGGATGATGTCTTTGATGCTATCGTGGGAGTAGGTGCGGGCCAGGTCGTCGGCCAGGGCGATGAGGTCGGCGGCGTCGGGCTTTTCTTTGACCCGGAGCGAGTCGACGAAGGCGCGGAGGATGACGACCAGCAGCTTGACCACTGCGCGCTCGCCGAGGTGGTGTGCGAGCTGGAAGATTTTGGGGGCGGCCAGGGCCTGGGCTTTGGTGAGGCCGATGCCGATGTCGGCCAGCATGGCGCGGGTTTCGGCGGTGGAGGCGGCGGCCAGGGCGCTAGTCGTAGCGGCGGCTGCGGTAGCCAGTAGATGGGATTCCGGCGTTTGGTTGGCCGGTACCATCGGCGGCGGGGCGCTGGACGTGGGGAGCGAGTTTGAGGCGGTTGTCGTTGGCATCGTTCAGCATGAAGCGTTTGGCGGTGGCAATCCAATCTTGGCGGGTGGGGGGGAGGCCCGTTTTCTTGTCGCGCCAGGTGTCGACCAGCTGGTGGTAGTGGCGGAGGTCGGCCAGGGCGTAGTCGGTGCCTTCGAAGGCCGCAGTGAAGGCGGCGAAGTCGTAGATGGCCGACTGGGTGAATGGCACGTCGGGCAGGGCCTCGCGCCGGCGCGCCGTGGCGCCCCGGGCGGTAGTAGCGGCGCGGCCGGAGCCGGCTGGCTCCTCTTCGTTCAAATGCTCGACGCGCGTTTTTTTTGGCGCGCCCCGCTTGATTCGCGGCGTCTTTTTGGACCCTGCGCTTGGGGGCGGCGGTTCCGCATCGAGCACCTGCGCTTCTGATAGCCCTTCGCCGGGGAATCTTTCACCTATTTTTTTTGGGGCAGCGGCGGGGCTGTTTTGGTGGATGGTTTTAGTACTTCCTGTTTTATCATATAGGGAGTGTTCGGGCACTACTGCCCCCGATAAACTGCCCACCGGGGGCACTACTGCTCCAAGCGGTTCGGGCACTTCTGCCCCGGATAAGCTGCTTTTACCGGGGGCACTTTTGCCCATGGTAGGGGTTTTTACGGCGGGCACATCTGCCCCCGATAAATCGGTGAGGTAGCAGCGGCTGGGCTGGTGGCGGGAGTGGCTGGGCTGGTAAGTGAGCAGGGCCCACGCTTCGAGGTCGCGCAGGGTGGCGCGGTAGGTGCGCTCGTTGCCGATGTGCGCGGCCTGCATGATGGCGGCGTGGTCGAGGGCGAGGCCGGGTTCAAAGAAGCCGGCGTTCCACGCGAAGAACAGGGCCCAGTACAGGCTGACGTGGTGCGGCGTGGCCGCCGCGTTGCCGCTGAGCCGCTGGTGCGCGGCGCGGGTGTGCTGGATGTAATTCACCGGCGCGGCGGCTAAGCCGCCTGGGCGGCGCGGTGGTAGCGGCGGGGGTAGGCGTCGAGGACGGAGCGGCGGAACCCCCAGTCCTTCTCGTTGAGCCGGACGCCGGCGATGCGGCCGGCGCGGCGGGCGCGCAGCAGGGCCTCGGCGCACAGGCCGAGGTACGCGGCGGCGGCTTTGGTGCTCAGCACCTCGTCGGGCCGGGTGGCGGTGGCCAGGGCGCGGGCGTGCTCAGCGGCTTCGAGGCGGGCCAGCCGCTCGGTCAGCTCCTGCCAGTCGGTGGCGGATAGGATAACGGCGGGCTGCATGGCTATTCGGTGGCGGCGAGTTGGCGGGTGCGTTCCTCCGCCTGCCGGCGGCGGGTGAATTCGGCCTCGGCCACCTCGAGGAAGGCCTCCACGACTTCGCGGCGCTGGCTGCGGCCGTGGATCGTCTGGTAGACGCCGGCGCGGCTGGCCTTGACGCCGCGGTCGGTTAGGAGCTTGAGGACGTCCTTCACCGCTTGGTTGCGGGGCCCCAGTCGTTCATAAATATCGCGCAGGGTGGGAGCGGCGCTTGTATTATGTTCCATGTTGTTTGTATTTGTGTATATTTGTAGTGGAAGTCGTTGTTTGTATTGGACAAAAATACATTTACTGAAGCGCAATAATTGCACTTTGTTACAAAATAGATGGAACAGCCCAACGCTGCTAGTACCCGTATTGAGGCTTGGCTTACTCATAAGGGCCTGAATGCCAATTCGGCATCGCAGAAACTGGGATATGCAAATTCCAGTAAAATGTACAAAATTTTACAAGGCACAAGCCCGGGGTTTGACACGTTGGTGGAGATCCTGAAGGTGTGGCCCGACCTGTCGCCGGACTGGCTGCTGCTCGGCAGCGGGTCGATGGCGCGCGACGGGGCCCCGGACGCGGCCAAGCCCGGGGTTCCCGGGGTCACGGTGCGCCAGGTGGGGCGCGGCGACCGGGTGCTGGTGACGGTTGACGACAAGGAGCGTGAAAACACGGTGCTGGTGCCCATCCCCGCGCAGGCGGGGTACTCGGTGGCCCACAACGAGGCGGTGTACTTGCAGCAGTTCGGGACTTACAAAATCCCGGGCTTTGAGCGGGGCGAGTTCCGGGCGTTCGAGGTGGCCGGCGACAGCATGGAGCCCACCATCAACCACCGGGACGTGGTGGTGGCCTCGCGGGTGGAAGAGCTGCGCTTGCTGGAGCCGGGCGAAGTGTACGTGGTCGTGACGGCCGAATCGGTGATGCTCAAGCGCATCAAAAACCGGTTGCGGGCGGAAGACAAAGAAGTGACGCTGCACTCGGACAACCCGCACCGGCTGCCCTACGGGATGGAAACCCGCGACATCCAGGAACTGTGGCGGGTGCGGGGGTACGTCTCCAGCTACATCCCGAGCGCGCCCGATATCACGGTGGAGCGGCTGTGGGAAGTCATCGAGCAGTTGGGCTTCGACCGGGGCGAGGTGCGGCGGCATTTAATGGAAAACGCCCCCCCTGACGCCCCCCATTAAAATCAGAAGGCCGCTACCGAGTAGGTAAGCGGCTGATAATAGACAGTTTACCGAGTGTTCCGGCAGTGTGGTTGGGCCCCGACAGGAGGCTCCAAATGTGTTAAGACCGCTGTAAATTGAGCATTTACAGTGGTCTTTTTTGTTTGTGTGTCCGCCGGTGTGCCCGGCTGGTTGATTTTATGGCTGAAAAAACCCAAAACCTCACCTTCTGCGGCCTCGATGGCTTCCTTCACGGCAGCAGTACGAAGTGGAAGTCACCAAGCCCGACGACGGTAGCGGCGACGTGTACGTGAGCACACCGCACGTGTCCACGCTGGGGCCCGGCGCGGTGTGACGTTAAGAAGTGGACGGAGTGGTGGAATAAAAAAATATCTTAATGTTGTACTCTTTCAATCCACTGCTATAACCCTGTACCCTATGAGCCCTGAAACAATTTCACTCACTCTTTCAATGAGGGCTAAGTGCATTAGCTGCGGTGTAGAGAATATTTTCCCAACAGTAGTAACAATACCGGTCAATCTCGATAGACCACTTTTAGTGCCCGCAGGTGATGTTATCGCAGACGGTTCAGACCGATGCCCAGTGTGTAACGGAGAGGTGCGAACAATGGGTGGCTTATTTCAATTTAGGAACGGTCAACTAGAACATGAGCGCGACATGGTTCAGTTGCGCAGGGAATGGCACATCATGTTTACCAGCTGCACAATAAATTCTCAAGAATATGGCAGCAACAACGAACATATGGTTTCACGCGTCAATTTCATAATTAAGCCAGGTGACGATTTTTTTGATGAACATCGGCGTTCAATTAGCTGCACGGTTTGTCAAGCGTATGGCGAGAATTATACTTTTGAAACTTCGCCGTTAGAAGTTGAAAACCCGCCAGAATTAGTTAGAAAAATAAACTACAGTGAATTCCAATTTTCTGTCGAAAGGTATTTCAGATCAGTGCTTGGTAATAATGGCGGTGGATTTAGACTAAATAATGCACATGATATAGCAATGCGAAATATGACCTTCGATATAGAAGGTCTTGCTGTCATTCACGCAGCTGAATCTGGTTCAGCCGCATGGTAATAAAAAAGCCCCAACCAACCGGCTGGGGCTTTTTTATTGGTATTTCCGGAGTTGCTCGGCGCTGCTTAGTTTGGGCCGTTGGTCGTGCCGCCAGCCCCGGTGCCGGCACTGCCCGCTGGGCTGCTGCCCATTGTGGCGCCGGTGTTGGAGGTGCCGGTGCTGCCCGTGCCGCCGCCGTTCATGCTGTTGCCGGTGTCCGCGCCGTTCGGGCTGGTGTTCCCCGTGCCGTTGGCGGGCGCGCCCATCGTGCTGCCCACGCCCGTCGAGTCGGCTATGCCGCCCACCTTGCTCGCATTGGATTCGGTACCCAGCGTGCTGGTTGGGGTGCTTGTGCCGTTTTCGCCGCCGCCGCAACTACTCAGGGACAGGCTGCCCAGCAGCAAAGCCGTTAAGGGTAAAAAGGAAAGGAAAGGACGCATGGAAATAAAGAGGAAAGGGTAGGAGCACCATTGCTGCGGAGGTATACGGTAAGAAGGCTGTCCGCACAGGAAAAAAATACTGGTTTTTCAACTACATAGGGCTTTACGCGAGTGGTGCTACCTTTTACGCTACCTTTCTGGTATAAATACGCAGTTTGTTTTACGCATTCACAAGACAAATGCTAGTGGGCGCTGCCCGGTTTAGTTGATTGTTTACCTCGACGGGACCCGGCTGATGCAAGCCAGGGGCTGGAAGTGCAAGCCCGCCGAGTGGAACGCCGAACGGCAGCAATTCCGCCGCACGTTCACGGGTACCAAGGAAGCCAATGAGTACCTGGTGCTGCGCCCCCGTTGAGGGTATTGGTCTGGCCTTCCTTTTCTTCGACCAACTGGTGGGCCACCACTTGGGCCGTGCCATCGAGAAGTTGAGCACCCCAGTTATCTGGCCCTAAACATCGCGCAAGGCCAGAGTCGCGCAAGGCCAGAGTCGCGCAAGGCCAGAAAGAAGAAGTCGTAGCACATCTGCTCTAATTGGCCGGTGCGCGTGAATTCGGTGTTGTCGTGCAAGCCACACGGCCCGCGGGTGAGCAGAATGAGACAGCAAGGCCCGGCTAGCTTTGCGCTGTTGTACCTGCCGCCGTTATCATGTTCCCATTTACGCCTATAAAAGGAATGAACTGCCGATCTCCCGCGGGGGGCCTGGTTTGGATTGGGGTGCTGTTGGGGGCGGCCCCCGGGCCCCCGGCGGTGCTGCGCAAGGACTTGAAAAAGGATTTCGGGGCGGTGGGTGATGGCCGCACCAACGACCAGGCGGCGTTTGCCCGGGCGGCGGCGTTTTTCAACCAGCGGGCCCAGGGCCCCGGCGGGGAGGCGCCGGCCGTGCTCTTTATTCCGCGGGGCGTGTACGTGGTGGGGGCCCAGGCGCCCGGGCCCAACGGCTACCGCTGGGGGGCCGACGTGCTGCCGCTGGTGGGTTGCCGCAACCTCACCATTGCCGGGCAGGACAGCGCGCGCACCGAAATTCGCTACGCCGCCGGCCTCCGCTACGGCTCGTTTGACCCCGCCACCGGCCGCGCGTTTCAGCCGCCGCCCGGTTACTTCACCGACCGAGCCTACGCGGCCAGCGGCGGGACGTGCGTGCGGCTGGAACGCTGCGAAAACGTGGTGGTGGCCGACCTGGCCCTGAACGGCAACAGCCCGCAGCTGGCGGTGGGGGGCGCTTGGGGCGACACGGGCATCCAGCTGCCTTTCGATGGGGTGTTCGTGACGGGCTCGCGCGGGGTGACGTTGCGCCGGGTGGCGGTGCACCACTTCGGCCGGGACGGGGCGCAGGTGCTCAACCACCTGGCCACCGGCCTGGCCGATCCGGCGCGGGAAAATATCCGGTTCGAAAACTCCACCTTCGACTACAACGGCCGCCAGGGGCTTTCGCTGACGGGGGTGCACGGCTTTCGGGCCGAAAATTGCAGCTTCAGCCACACGGCCCGGGCCCGCAACGCCGGCCTGGGCCGGGCCCTGTTCTCGAACCCCGCCGCGGGCGTCGACGTCGAGCCCGAGGGCGGCACCGTGGCCCACCTGGCCTTCGCGGGCTGCCGTTTCGTCGACAACGGTGGCCAGGGCCTGGTGTCGGACCGCCCGGCCGGCCCGCACCCCCCCCGCCACGGCCGACGTGCGCCTGGTGGACTGCACGCTCTGGGGCACCACCAACTGGTCGGCGTGGGTGACGCAGCCGGGTTTCTCCTTTGAACAATGCCGGGTGTACGGGGCCTTTGTGCACGGGTGCGCCGCGGCCAGCGCCGCCGAGGCCACGCGCTTCACCGGCTGCACCTTTGCCGACCGCCCCTACGCCGGCCGCCCGGCCTTGAGCCCCGGCCTGCTGCTTCCGATGGCCACGCCCGCGGCCTGCGCTTCGTGGGCTGCCGCTTTGAAGCGGCGCACGGGGCCTTGCTGCGCGCCGTGCCGCTG
>NZ_MDZA01000451.1 GCF_001816125.1 Hymenobacter coccineus
GCGCTGGCCAACACCGGCGGCCGGCTGCCCACCAGCTCGTTCGGACGCACCATTTTTGGGACGACACCGCCGCCCTCGTGCCCGCCGAGGCGGCCCAGGTGCTGGCCCACGAGGCGGCCCACGTGCGCCAGGGCCACACCTACGACGTGCTCTGGCTGGAAAGCTGGCGCGCCGTGCTCTGGTTCAACCCCTTCATTTACCCGCTGGTCCGGGCCCTGGCCCTCACCCACGAGTTGCTGGCTGACCGCGCCGCCCTGGCCGAAACCACCGCCGCGCCCGCTGCCCCGGGGCCCCCGCTTGGGCCCGCGGCCTACGCCACGCTACTGGCCCGGCTGGCCACCCGCCGCCTCACGCTGCCCGAAGCCCCGTTGCCCCTACTGCATTCCTTCACCCATTCCCTCACCCTCACCCGCATTGCCATGTTAAAATCGTCTCATCCCGTGCGCCGCTGGAAGCAGTGGCTGGCCCTGCCAGCTGTGGCGGGCCTGCTGGCCGTGGCCTGCCAGCCGGCGGTTTATATGCAACCCAACAATGGGGTAGCCCCGCCGCCGCCCCACCGCCCACCGCCTCGCCAGAATCCCCAGAGCATTATTCTGAGAGGATGATGATTCAACAAGAAATCAAAAATAAGTTGCTTGTTGCTCAGCACCTAGATTCAATGCGCACAGGCGGCAAGTTGGAGCCCGGTACGATGCAGCAGGTCAATATTGCCTATATGGATAAGCCTGGTAATGCAGTGGTTACTATCACTAGAGTGCCCATACCACCAGCACCACCAGAACAGTTCGCAAGCAGCGGCGACCAGGTTTATATGTTTGTCGAAGAAATGCCACACTTACCCGGTGGAGGCGGTAATGCCGCCATTGTGGAGGCAATTCAGAAAAATATTCAGTACCCTAAACTGGCCGCAACTGACCAAAAAGAAGGCCGGGTATTCGTCACCTTCGTTGTGACCAAAGCAGGAACGATAGAAGGCTCCGAAATAAAGAAAGGGTTAGCCCCTGCCTATGATGAGGCTGTGCTTGCAGCTGTTAAGCAGTTGCCCACCTTCGTGCCCGGTAAACAAGATGGCCAGCCCCGAGCCGTAAGTTTCACCGTTCCCATCATGTTCCAGAAGCAGCCGTAAGCCATTAACCTCTGAAGAAAACCAACCGGGCCCCGGCGCTATGCAGCGCCGGGGCCCGGTTTTTAGGGAGTTATCCAGTTATCCACATTGGGTTTGTGGATAACTTTTGGGTGGGCTGGGGGCCCTATTGCTGCTGCTGTTGCTGCTGCTGTTCCCAGTCGGTGTACTTGCGGTAGGAGTTGACGGCCATTTTGGGCATGGGGGCCTGCTGCACGTACACGGGCATTTCGGGGAAGGCGTCGGTGGGGAGGGGGTGGCCGTTTTCGATGTGCACCGATACTTCCAGCGTGTGGGCCCCGGTGCCCTTGTAGGTGCCCTTCACGGGGGTGCAGTCGGCGAAGTGGCGGCCGATGGCCATGCGCACGTGCCCGTCGTTCACGATGCAGTTGTTGGTCGAATCGAGCCCCAGCCAGCCGTAGAACGGGATGTAGGCTTCCACCCAGGCGTGGGTGGCCCCGCTGCCGCGCACGCCCTCGTCCTTGGGGCACACGTAGCCGCTCACGTAGCGCGCCGGGATGCCGTGCATACGCAGCAAAAACAGCAGCAGGTGCGTAAAGTCCTGGCAGACGCCGGCCCGCAGCCGCCAGATTTCCTCGGTCGGGGTTTCTACGCTCGTCACGCCCTTCTCGTACTGGAAGTGCTCGTTCACGTACTCCGAGAGCACCAGTGCGTTCTTCAGCGGCTTGTCTTTCAGGTCCACCACGCCCACCAGGGCCCCCCGGATTTCGGCTTGCAGCGCCGGGTTGTCCACTGCCAGGAAGTCGATGAACGCGGCCTCGTGCGCCACCTCGGCCAGGTGCTGCCACTGGGTGGGGGCATCGGCCTCGTCCATCGGAAACTGGATGGCGTGCGTCACCACGGCCACGTTCGACTCGATGCGCAGCTCGGCGTGGGGCGCCACCAGCGAAAACACGCCCACCTGGTTGCCGAAGTAATCGGTGAACAGGGCCACGTCGGGGCTGCCGGTCACGGCCACCTCCTGGCTCTTCACCTCCAGCCGGTCGTCGGCCAGCGGATAAATCATGAGCTGGTTGGTGCAGTCGGTCACGGGGGCCCCGTAGGCGTAGCGCGTCAGGTGCTTGATTTTGTAGGAAGGCATTTTTTTGACTTTTAGCGGGTGGCTATCAGCTAATAGCGGTTTATTTTCGATTCAAAAGAACGTTGCACATAGAACGTCATGCAGAGCGCAGCGAAGCATCTTTTCCGCGGCAGCAATCATGATTAGCTACGCAGAAAAGATGCTTCGTTGCGCTCTGCATGACGTTCTTTAGCGCGGTACCCAACTCAGCTATGTCCAAAGTAATACGTGCCGAAGGCGTCGCCCACGTCGAGCAATTCCTGGCGGGTTTGCTGCAAAAAGGCGTCGAGGCCGGCGGCGTCGCCGGGGGCAAAGCGGTGGTACTCCACGTTGGTTTTTACCCGGCCCAGCAGGAAGCGCACCTGCTCGTAGTGCTCGGGCACGGTGCGCCCTTGCAGCCGCTCGCCGAAGCGCACGAGCTGGCCCAGGGCGTAGGTGAGCGAGTGCGGAAAATCGACGTCGTGCACCGCAAATTGCAGCGCGTGGGCCGGGCTGAACTGGCCCTTGTAGGTCTTCACGTACTGCTCGTAGCCGTAGAGGCTCAGCAGCAGGTAGCGCACCTGGGGGGGGGCAGTGGCCTCGGCGGCGTCGGGCACCAGGGCGGCGCAGTGCAGCTGCAAAATGGCCACCGTTTGCAGGGCCCGCTCCAGGAACTTGCCCAGGTTGAGGAAGGTATAGCCCTCGTCGCGCGGCATGGCGTTCTGCACCGTGCCGGTGTAGAGTACGTTTTGGCGTAGCAGCGCGTCAATGCCCGACACGGGGTCGTCGGCCAGAATCTGCTGGGCTATTTCGGGCTGGCGAATGACGTGGTAGAAGTCGTTCAGGCTCTGCCACACCTCCTTGCTGATGTGGTCCTGCACGGCGCGGGCGTTTTCGCGCCCCTGCCCGATGGCGTTGAACGCCGAGGCCCCGTTGCCCTTGTCGAGCAGCAAGTGGTGCAGCACCCGCGCCGTGAAGGGCGCCACGGCTTCGATTTCCTCGTCTTCCAGGTCGCCGTAGTTGTGCAGCAGGCCCTGCCACCCGGGGTAGTGCTGCTCGTCCTGCTTGGCGATGTAGTGGATGCGGACGACCTGCAACATGGTTTGGGTGCGCTCCATGTAGCGGGCCAGCCAGTAAATGGTTTCGGCAACGCGGCTTAGCATCGGTAAATGAGTGAATGAGTGAATGAGTGAGTTGGCTCATCCAAAGAAGGGAACAGGTGGATGAGCGAATGGGCTCATTCAAGCAGGAAATGATGGCATGGGTGAAAGAGCGAAACGATTGAGAAACAGCGGCTGCTACCTCATTCACTCATTCGCTCATTCAATCATTCAGCCTCGGGCCCCAGCACCCAGGTGTCTTTGCTGCCACCGCCCTGCGAGGAGTTCACCACCAGCGAGCCTTCGCGCAAGGCCACGCGGGTAAGGCCCCCGGGCACAATGTCGATGCCCGAGGGGCCGCAGAGGGCGTAGGGGCGCAGGTCCACGCGCCGGGGCTGGAGGGCCCCGTTAATGTAGCAGGGCGTGGCCGAGAGGCTGATGATGGGCTGGGCAATGAAGCTGCGCGGGTCGGCGGTGATGGCCCGGCGGAAGTCGTCCATTTCCTCCTCGGTGGCCGCGCTGCCGATGAGCATGCCGTAGCCGCCGCTTTCGTTGGTGCGCTTGATCACCATGCGGTCCATGCGCTCGAACACGTGCTGGCGGGCGTCGGCGTCGGCCATTTGGTGGGTGGGCACGTTCTTGAGAATCGGCTCCTCGTTGAGGTAGTAGCGGATCATGTCGGGCACGTAGCAGTACACGGCCTTGTCGTCGGCCACGCCGTTGCCCATGGCGTTCACGATGGCCACGTTGCCCTTGCGGTAGGCCCAGTACAGGCCGGGCACGCCCAGCGTGCTGTCGGGCCGGAACACCAGCGGGTCAAGAAACTCGTCGTCCACGCGCCGGTAAATCACGTCCACCCGGGCCAGGCCCTTGGTGGTTTTCATGTACACGAAGTGGTTGTGCACCAGCAGGTCGCGTCCCTCCACCAGGCTGATGCCCATGAGGCGGGCCAGCGTGC
Source organism: Hymenobacter coccineus (assembly GCF_001816125.1). GTDB lineage: Bacteria > Bacteroidota > Bacteroidia > Cytophagales > Hymenobacteraceae > Hymenobacter > Hymenobacter coccineus. Next base: position 4,242 of record NZ_MDZA01000451.1, read on the forward strand.
TGTGCTCGAAGTACGCCGAGTTAAAAATGCCCGGCGAGAGCAGTACCACCGTGGGCTCGCTCACCTGGCGATCGGCCAGGGCCAGCAGGTTGCGCAGCAGCAAGTCGGGGTAGTCCTTCACCGGCTGCACGTTGTTTTTGGGCAGCAGGTCGGGGAAAATGCGGTAGGTGATGCTCCGGTTTTCGAGCATGTACGACACCCCCGACGGCGTGCGCAGGTTGTCCTCCAGCACGTAAAACTCGCCGTCGTGGTCCCGGATCAGGTCCACGCCGGCCACGTGGGTGTACACGTCGTGCGGCACGTGCACGTTCACCATCTCGCGCAAAAACTGCGGGCACGAGTACACCAGCGCCGCCGGAATGATGCCGTCTTTGATGATGAACTGCTGGTGGTAAATGTCTTTCAGAAAAATGTTCAACGCCTTGAGCCGCTGCTTGATGCCGGCCTCAATGGTCGTCCATTCGGCGTGCTTGATGATGCGCGGAATGATGTCGAACGGGAAGATTTTTTCGATGCCCTCGCCGTCGCTGTACACCGTGAAGGTGATGCCCTGGCTCATGAAGAGCTTTTTGGCCAGCTCGTCTTTGCGGGTCATTTCCTGGCCTTCCAGGGTTTCGAGGGCGGCCACAAATTGCCGGTACTCGGGCCGGATGCCCCCGGCGCTGAACATCTCGTCCCACACGTGGGCCTGTTCCTGGTAAGAGCGAAGAAGCGCGTTGGCCGACATAGGGGAGGCGGGTTAAGTAATGGCAAGCGCGCCGGGCCAAACGGGGCCCAGCGGAGGGGCAAACTAGCGACGCTGGGCCAGTAATTCGCCACGAACCCCTAAAATAAAGTGGGCTTGGCTAAGAAAGGATGTGGTAATTACGGCCTTGGCCCCCCAAAAGATGGCTCAGCTTGAAAAAAATAAAATCTGTAAAATCGCCACCACGCCCGGCGGGCCCTGGCGCAAAACCGTAAGCGCAGTCGGTTTTACGCGCGGCCTGCCGCGCCTTTTCCTGTTCTGCCATGAAGCTTTTTACCTGCCGCCACTGCGGCCAGCTGCTCTACCTCGAAAACAACCGGTGCGAAAAGTGCCACTACCCGCTGGGCTTCCAGGCCGAAAAGCTGGCGCTGGAGCCGCTGGTGGCTACGCCCGGGGCCCCCGTAGCGGGCACGTTCCACCTCTACGGCGCGCCGCCCAAGGCCCCGGGCTACGTGTACTGCGCCAACCACGGCTACCACGCCTGCAACTGGTTGGTGCCGGTGGGCAGCCCCACGCCGTTTTGCACGGCCTGCGCCCTCAACCGCACCATTCCCGACCTGAGCCAGCCCGAGTACCTGGGCCGCTGGCAGCGCCTGGAGGTGGCCAAGCACCGCCTGGTGTACAGCCTGTTGCGCCTGGGCCTGCCCGTGGTGAGCAAGCACGTGGAGCCCAAAACGGGCCTGTGGTTCGACTTTAAAGCTGACGAGGGCCCCGAGCCCGACAAGCGCATCCTCACCGGCCACGACAACGGCCTCATCACCATCAACATCGCCGAGGCCGACGACATCGAGCGCGAAATGGCCCGCAAGTCGATGGACGAGCTGTACCGCACGCTGCTCGGCCACTTCCGCCACGAGGTGGGCCACTACTACTGGGACCGCCTCATCGACAAAACGCCCTTCCTGAAGGAGTGCCGCGCGCTGTTTGGTGACGACCGCGAGGACTACGCCGAGGCCCTGAAGAACCACTACGCCCAGGGCCCCCCGCCCGACTGGATGGCGACCCACATCAGCGCTTACGCCACCACCCACCCCTGGGAAGACTGGGCCGAAACCTGGGCCCACTACCTGCACATCATGGACACGCTGGAAACGGCCCACGCCTACGGCCTGCGCGTGGCTCCCCGCGGCGTGGACGTGGACCAGCACCTGCGCGCCACCATCCCCGACCCGTACCTGGAAGCCGATTTCGACCACATCATGGCCGCTTGGCTGCCCCTCACCTTCGCCATGAACAGCCTCAACCGCAGCATGGGCCAGCCCGACCCGTACCCGTTCGTCATCGGCCCGGCCGTGGTGCCCAAGTTGGCGTTCATCCACAAAGTCTGCCGGGCGGCGAAGCCGGCGTAGTACCAGTACTGTAGCGTGGACTCTGTAATCCGCGGCGCTGCCCGGTCGCTAAATGATTATCGGCAGGACGAAGCGAGAGCCGCGAACTACAAAGTTCGCGCTACAACCTATTTCGCCTCTAGCATCTCGGCCAGCAGGCCTTCCTTCAAAGCGAAGGCCGAGGTTTGGATTTGCGTGATGCCGCTGATGCCCAGCACCCAATCGATGAGCACGGCGGCCACCACCAGCATGTCGGCCCGCATGGGCAAGATGCCGGGCAGCGCTAGGCGCTGGGCGTGGTCGCGGCTCAGTAGCTGGGCGTAGCTGTGCTGGAAGCTACTGACGGCCAGTTCGGTGCGGGGCGGCAGCTCTTTCTCCGTGCGCAGGTGGCCGAGCTGCATATCGGCCAGGCTGTCAAAGCTACCCGAAGCGCCCACCAGACCCACGGGCTTTAATTCGTTCAGGGCTGCCACCAGGGGCCCCAGCACGGTGTCGAAATACGCTTGCTCGGCGGCCACGGCCGCGGCGGGAAACACGCCGCTGGGGTCGGGGAAGAACTGGTCGAGCAGGCGCTGGGCCCCAATCTCAAAGCTCTGTTTCCAGAAAATCTCGTGGTCGTTGGCGATGATGAACTCCACCGAGCCGCCGCCGATGTCCATGATCAGTTGCCGCTGGGGCCCCAGCGGCACGGCCTGGCGCACGCCGCGCCAAATCAACTCGGCCTCGCGCCCGCCGGCAATTACTTCGACTTCTATGCCAAACTGGTCGGCGATTTCGCGCACCAGCGCCGGGCCGTTGCGGGCCACGCGCATGGCGCTGGTGGCCGTGGCGCGCACCTGCGTCACGCCGTGCAGCTCCATTTCTTCCTTGAAGCCGGCCAGTGTGTGCAGGGCCCGGGCGTAGGGCTCGGGCGCAATTTCACCCTTGCTGATGCCGCCCTCGCCCAGGCGCACGCCGGCTTTGGTACGCAGCAGCTCGTGCGGCGGCTGGCCGGGCGCGGCGGGCAGCTCCACAATCAGCAGGTGAAACGTGTTGGTGCCCATGTCGATGAGGGCGAGGCGGCGCGTGGGCATACGGTGCAGTGTTAAGTGCCCGGAGGCAGACCGGCGCAAAGTAAGCCGACCGGCGGCGCGCAACGCTCCCTTGCCGCCTGCGTATCCTTACAGGATGGCCGCTAATCCCCTCGTTTCCACCAAAAAGTGTCCGTTCTGCCAGCAGTGGTCCGAATGGGAGCTGCGGCCCACCGACCGCTGCACGCACTGCGGCCAGTTGCTCGACCCGCAGGCCCACCAGCGCGCCCACGACGCCGCCGTGGCGGCCCTCCAACAGCAGAAATCGGCGGTGCGCCTCATCGAAATTCGGCCCGAAGACGGCCCCGTGCTGACCTTCTTCAAATGGATGGGGCGGGGCGGGCAGCTGCTGTTCATTGCGCTGCTCTCCTTCTTCGTGTGGGTGGCCACGGCCATCGCCGCCTAGCCGTGGGCGAGGCCGCGGGGGTGCGCCACCCGTTGCTGGTGGGCGCGGCCGGGCTTTACGGCGGGCTGTGGCTCAACCGGCACTGGCTGCACTGCCCAGTGCCCGCCCTGGTTACCTCGCACCTCGCCGATCTGCTGGCCCTGCCGCTGATGCTAGGCCTGGCGCTGGCGGCGCACCGGTGGCTCATCGACCCGCGCGGCACCTTGCCCGCCGCGTGGCTGGCCGGTGCGTGGCTCGGCGTAGCGGTGTGGTTCGAGGGCCTGCTGCCGCTGTGGTCGGCCCAGGCCGTGGCCGACCCGCTCGACGTGCTGGCCTACGCAGCCGGCACCCTGGGCTTCCACCACTGGCTGAACCGGCCGCCGGGGCCCCCGCCCAAAACTTAGGTGGCAAACCGGCAGAACGTGCCCAGCGGCAGCTTGCGCTGGCCGGCGTCGTGCAGGTAGATTTCGCCCAGCTCGCGCACCGCCTTGGGCCCCGGGAAGATGGCGGTGGTCAGGTTGTCCAGTATCAGGGCCGAAAAGCCCAGCGAGTACAGGTTCACCACGAAGAAATGGTCGGCGGGGTCGAGCAGCTGCTGGCTGAGCTTGAGCAGTTCGTTGAGCTCGTCTTCGAGCTGCCACTTTTCGCCGTTGGGGCCCCGGCCGTAGGCGGGCGGGTCCAATATGAGGCCCTGGTACTTGCTGCCGCGCTTCACCTCGCGGCGCACGTACTTCATGGCGTCTTCCACCAGCCAGCGCACGCCGTCGAGGCGGCTGGCCTCCATGTTGTCGCGGGCCCAGAAGTTGACTTGCTTCACCGAGTCGAGGTGCGTCACGTCGGCCCCGGCGGCGCGGGCGGCCAGGGTGGCGGCCCCGGTGTAGGCAAACAGGTTCAGCACCCGTGGCTGGTCAGCGCGGCGCGCTTTGGTCTGGTTGTAAATGAATTGCCAATTCGGGTCCTGCTCCGGGAACAGCCCCACGTGCTTGAACGACGAAAGGCCCAGCCGAAACTTCAGCTTCAGGCCATCGGGCCGGTGGTAGTCAATCAGCCACTGCTCGGGCATGGCGGGCTTGAGGCGCCACTGGCCCTTTTCGGTGCTGCCGGGGGCCCGGGCGAAGGCGGCGTCGGCCCGTTCCCACTCCGTGAGCGGCAGGTGCGGGTCCCAGATGGCCTGGGGCTCGGGCCGGGCCAGCACGTGGGGCCCGAAGCGCTCCAGCTTCTGGAAGTTGCCGGAATCAATCAGCTCGTAGTCGGGCCAGGGCGAGGTGGTGAGGAAGTCGTACATAAGCGGGCCGCAAAGGTAGGGGCGGGCCCCCGGGGGCCCGCCGCCCGGGTCAAGCCATTCGGCGCCGGCCCTCGTACGTAGCGGGGTTCCCCACAAAACGGTTCCGAAACAACCTCTGCGTCCTTTATCCGTTACCGGGGGCCACTCGCAAGGCGCTGGGCCTCATCCACCGAACTGGGTGGTAGAGCCGAGTAGAAGGGTATTTATTTTATGCAATGGCCAGGAAAACTTGGATGAAAACGGTATGCGGCTGGCTATGGCTCGTGGGGCTGGGGCTGGGCGCGTGCTCGTCGCCCTCCGGCCCGGCCGCCGACGAGGCCGCCGAAACCTACGCGCGCCGCCGCGAGGTAAGCGCTCCGCCCACCCGGCGCGGCCGCATCCTCGACCGCCACGATTCGGTGCTGGTGGATACCCGGCTGAGCTACCTGCTGGCCGTGCCGCAGCGCCCGGGGCTCGATTCGGCCACGGCTGTGGCCCTGAACCTCCTGCTGGGCTGGCCCGACAGCACCCTGGCGCGCCGCCTGGCCGAGGCCCGGCCCTACCCCGGGGCCCGCTCCCCGGGGCCCATCCAGCTCGTCCTCACCCCGGCCGAGGCCGAGGCGGTGCGCAGCCACCAGGCCGAATGGCCCGAGCTGGCCCTTGCCGAAGCCGTGCAGCGCACCTACACCGTGCGCACGGCCGCCCCGGTGCTGGGCTACCAGGCCGCCAACGCCCAACCGTTTATCAACCAAATCATTCGCTACCGGCGCGGCCGGTTTTACCGCCTGCGCAACGGCGGCGTCGAAACCTATTACAACGGGCTGCTGAGCGGCCACCGCGGCTACCTGCACCCGCTGGTGGACGCGGGGGGCCAGCGCCACGGCAGCTGGGCCCCCGACACGGCCTTCCAGGAAGGGCAGGACCTGCACCTGGCCCTCGACGCCCAGCTGCAAGCCTACGCCGAAAGCCTGCTGGGCGGCCGCAAGGGCTACCTCGTGGCCCTCGACCCGCGCACCGGCGAAATCCTCTGCTCGGTGTCGGCCCCCACCTACGCGCCCGCCGCCCTCACCAGCCCCGACCAGGCCGGCGTGCGCCGCCAGCTGCTGGAGGACGAGGACCTGCCCCTGCTGAACCGGCCCGCTGTGCTGGCCAACCCGCCGGGCTCGGTGTTCAAGCTCGTGAACGCCGCCATTGCCTTGCAGCTGGGGGCCATCGAACCCAGTACCGGGTTTCCGTGCGACCAGTCGCTCATCAGCTGCGTGCACCACCACCCGGCGGCCCGCAGCCTCACCATGGGCCTGCAATACAGCTGCAACCCGTACTTCTACCAAACCATGCGGGCCCTGATTGACCACGTGCCCGACAGCCTGGTGGCCGACACCGTGGCCGCCCGCCACGCCAACCTGGCCGCCTGGCAGCGCTACGCCCAGTCGTTCGGGCTCGACACGCTGCTCGGCGTGGATTTGCCCCGCGAGCAGGCCGGCTTCCTGCCCACGCCGGCCTATTATGATAAGGCCCGGCACACCCGCAACTGGCGGTTTCGCTCCATTTACTCGCTCAGCGTCGGGCAGGGCGAAATCAACCTGACGGGCCTGCAAATGGCCAACATGGTGGCCATCATCGCCAACCGGGGCTGGTACTACACGCCGCATTTCGTGCGCGGCGTGGGCACCGGGGGGCCCCTGCCGCGCTTTTTGGTGAAGCACCACACCCTCGTGGACAGCGCGAACCTAGAGGCCCTGGTGCCCGGCATGCTGGCCGTGATGCAGCGCGGCGGCACGGCCTCGGCCTCCAGCCTGGCTGATGTGGGCATTGCTATAGCCGGCAAAACGGGCACCGTGCAGAACGACGAGGGCGACGACCACGCCACGTTCGTCGCCTTCGCCCCCGCCCGCAACCCCAAAATTGCGGTGGCCGTGTACCTCGAAAACGCCGGCTTTGGGGCCACCGCCGCGGCCCCCTGCGCCGCCCTGGTCATCGAGAAATACCTGCGCGGCAGCATCGCCCCCCGCCGCAAGCGCTGGGAGCGCCGCATGCAGTACCGCGGCCGGTCCTACGAGCTGGAGCACCGCCTGGGCCGCAAGCGCCCGCCGCCCGCGCCGGTGGTACCGGTGCCAGCCCCCGTGGCGGTACCCGTGGCCGCGCCCGAGGGCCGGTAGCGTGCCAGCTTTTCTGCTGGCACTCGTATAAGTAGGCATGTTTGGTATTCGCAAAGACCCGGAGTTGCCCGCGTGGGTGTTTTTAGTGCTGCGGCTGGGCACGCTGCTGGCCGTGGCGGGCGTAGCCTGGGCGGTGGCCCGATGCAGCACCTGAGCCACTGGGGCCCCAGGGCGCAAGCTTTGTGCTAATACTTGCGTAACGAGTGCGCAACATTGGCTCCGTTGGCCGAAATTTGTGCAAACCCCGGCCCCATGATCCTCGCTTTTCATAAATACCAAGGCACTGGCAACGACTTCGTAATCATTGACGACCGCGCTGCGCAATTCGATACCGCTGACCACGCGCGCATTGCCCGGCTCTGCGACCGCCGCTTCGGCATTGGGGCCGATGGGCTGATGCTGCTGCGCAACCGCGAAGGCTACGATTTCGAGATGGTGTACTTCAACGCCGACGGCCACCCCAGCACCATGTGCGGCAACGGCGGCCGCTGCCTGGTGGCCTTCGCCAAGCACCTGGGCGTCGTCACCGACGCGGCCTACTTCCTGGCCGTGGACGGGCCCCACGCCGCCCGCGTGGAAGCCGACGGCACTGTGCGCCTGAAGATGATTGACGCCGCCGCCCCGCAACTGGCCGAAGTAGGGGAGGCGGACGTATTCGTGCACACCGGCTCGCCCCACCACGTGCACTTCCTCGACGCCGAGGAGGGCCACACGCTGGCCGAGTTCGACGTGTACGGCGTGGGCCACGACATCCGCTACGACCAGGCCTACGACCCGGCCGGCGTGAACGTCAACTTCGTGGAAGTGCCCGCCGACCCCGCCCACCCCTGGCCCGTGCGCACCTACGAGCGCGGCGTGGAAAACGAAACCTTTAGCTGCGGCACCGGCGTCACGGCCGTGGCCCTGGCCGCCTCGCAGCGTGGCGCGGCCTCGCCCGTGCGCCTCCAAACGCCCGGCGGCCTGTTGGAAGTGGCCTTCCAAACGCAGCCCGACGGCGGCTTTGCCGACGTGTGGCTAAGCGGGCCCGCCGTGCGCGTGTTCGGCGGCGACATTAGCCTGTAGTGGCCGCCGCACCCACCGGGCCCCTCGTGCGGCTGCGGGCCCTGGAGCCCGACGACCTGGAGTTTCTCTTCGCCCTGGAAAACGACCCCGCCGTGTGGGCTGTGTCCGATACGCTGGCCCCCGTGTCGCGCCACGCGCTGCGCGAATACCTGGCCCACGCCACCGCCGATTTCCACGAGGTGCGGCAGCTGCGGCTGGTCGTCGAGTCGTTCGATTGGGGCCAGGCCGTGGGCGTGCTCGACCTGTTTGGCTTCGAGCCGCTGCACCAGCGGGCGGGGGTCGGCATAATTATTTTGGCCAGCGAGCGGCGCCTGGGCTACGCCCAGCAAGCCCTCGCGCTGCTGGTGGCCTACGCCCGCGACGTGCTGCGCCTGCACCAGCTGTACTGCACCGTAGCGGCGGCTAACCGCGCCAGTTTGCGGCTATTCCGGGCGGCGGGGTTCCGGCGGGTGGGCATCCGGCGTGCCTGGCTGCGGGGCCCCGCGCCGGGCCGGTGGCTCGATGCCGTGGAGTTTCAGCTGTTGCTGGGGCCCACCGGCTGAGCTGGGGGCCCTATTTAACCGCCCACCGGGCGTATCCTTTTAGATCTGGGGCCCGTATAACACTACAGCGCTGCACGCTAGGCCGGTTATCGGCAATTATATTATACGCAGCTCCGCATCCCCTTCCTGTCGATTCCCATGCCCCACGCTGCTTTGGCGGAGGTTGCTGCACGCCCCACCGCGCTGCCGCAAGCTACTGCTGCCCCTTCTGCAAGCCCCTACGCCCTGCCCGACCTCGTGTGCTTTGCGCACCTGCATTGGGATTTTGTGTGGCAGCGCCCCCAGCACCTGCTCTCGCGCTTCGCCCAGTACGGCCGCGTGTTCTACGTGGAGGACGCCTTTCACCACCCCGACCAGGTAACGCCGCACCTCGAAATCAAGGAGCGCCAAAATGGCCTGCGCGTCATCGTGGCCCACTTGCCGGCCGGTTTGGCGGAAGCGGAAGCTGACCAAATTCAGTTCGAGCTGCTGAGCCAATACTTCACCGAGCACAGCATCAACAAATACGTTTTCTGGTACTACACGCCGATGGCCCTGAACAAGTCGCGCCACTTCCAGCCCGTGCTGACGGTGTACGACTGCATGGACGAGTTGGCGGCCTTCAAGTTTGCCCCGCCCGAGTTGCGCCAGCGCGAGCAGGAACTCTTCGAGCGCGCCGACCTCGTGTTCACCGGTGGCCTGACCATCTACGAAGCCAAGCGCGAGCAGCACCCCGACGCGCACCCCTTCCCGAGCAGCATCGACAAGGCCCACTTTGGGCAGGCCCGGGGCCCCCTGGTCGAGCCCGCCGACCAGGCTGGCATTGCGCACCCGCGCATTGGCTTCTTCGGTGTGGTAGACGAGCGCCTCGACATTGAATTGCTGGCCGCGCTGGCCGCCAACCACCCGGAATGGCAATTTGTCATCATCGGGCCGGTGGTGAAGATTGACCCTGCCAGCCTGCCGCGCCCGGCCAACGTGCATTACCTGGGCGGCAAGGATTACCTGGAACTCCCAGCTTACCTGAAGGGTTGGGACGTGGCGACGTTGCTTTTCGCCGATAACGAAAGCACAAAGTTTATTTCTCCCACCAAAACCCCCGAGTACCTGGCCGCCGGCAACCCCGTAGTGAGCACGCCCATCCGCGACGTGGTGCGGCCCTACGGCGACCTCAACCTGGTGCACATTGCTGCTGATGCCGAAGCCTTTGGCACGGCCATCAAGAAGGCCCTCACCCAGCGCGATGACGTCGACTGGCGCCGCCGCACCGACGATTACCTAGCCACGATTTCGTGGGACAAAACCTGGCAGCATATGGTGGACCTGATGCAGGACCGCTTGGCCGCCAAGGCCCCCGCCGCCTAAGTTGCCGCGGGCCCTTCCCAAATGCACATCTTCTTTCTATAACAGTTTCTCCTTTTTACTCTCCATATGTTTGACTACCTCATTGTAGGGGCCGGATTTGCCGGTAGCGTGCTAGCCGAGCGGCTGGCCACCCGTAGCAACAAAAAGGTGCTCGTCATCGACAAGCGCAACCACATCGCGGGCAACGCCTACGACCACTACAACGAGGATGGCATCCTGATCCACAAGTACGGCCCCCACATCTTCCACACCAACTCGAAGGATGTGTTCGATTACCTGGGCAACTTCACCGATTGGCGTCCCTACGAGCACCGCGTGCTTGCCTCGGTGGACGGCCAGTTCGTGCCCATGCCCATCAACCTGGACACCATTAACTCACTGTACGGCCTGAAGCTCAATAGTTTCGAGTTGGATCAGTTCTTTGAGTCAGTAGCTGAGGATGTGCCCGTTATCAAAACGTCGGAAGACGTGGTGGTGAGCAAAGTAGGCCGCGAGCTGTACAACAAGTTCTTTAAGAACTACACTAACAAGCAGTGGGGCCTCGATCCCTCACAGCTTGATAAGAGCGTGACCAGCCGCGTGCCCACCCGCACCAACCGCGACGACCGCTACTTCACCGATACCTTCCAGGCCATGCCGCTGCACGGCTACACCCGGATGTTCGAGAAGATGCTCGACCACCCGAACATCAAGGTGATGCTGAATACCGACTACCACGAAATCATGGACTTCATTCCCTTTAAGGAGATGATTTTCACGGGCCCCGTGGACGAGTATTTCGACTTTAAGTTCGGCAAGCTGCCCTACCGCTCGCTCGAGTTCAAGCACGAAACGCTGAGCAAAGAGAAGCACTTGGTGGCCCCGGTGGTGAACTACCCCAACGAGCACGCCTACACCCGCATCACCGAGTTTAAGGCCCTCACCGGCCAGGAGCACAGCAAAACGGCCATCGTGTACGAGTACCCGCAGGCCGAGGGCGACCCTTACTACCCCGTGCCCCAGCCCGAAAACGCCGAATTGTACAACAAGTATAAGAAGCTGGCCGACGAAACCCCCAACGTGCACTTTGTGGGCCGCCTCGCCACCTACAAGTACTACAACATGGACCAGGTGGTGGCGCAAGCCCTGACGCTGTACAAGCGCCTGACCGATAAGGAGGAAGCCGCCAAGCCCGCCCGCCCCGCCATTTCGGGCAGCACCGCCCTGGTGGACAAGCTGGTGAGCCGCGCCCCCAAGGCCTAGCCTGACGCTGGGGCCCCCGGGGCCCCGGCACCCAGTTGCGGCCTGCGCGCTGATACTCAATTCCCCGTTGCCGAAAAGCTCCGCCAATCTGGCGGGGCTTTTTGTTTGGGACGGTTTTGGCTAAGAAGCCGTAAATTTGGGGTGCGCTCCGGCGCCTATTCGTTAAAAAAACTACCCGATGTTAGATTTTCTCGGCAAGACCGTCGCTAAGCTATTCGGCTCCAAATCGGAGCGTGACTTGAAGGAAATCGTGCCTTACGTGGCATTGATTAATGCCGAATACGCCAAACTGGCTGGCTTGACCGACGACCAGTTGCGCGAGCAGACCCAGGCCGTGCGCGCCCGCATCGACGAGCGCCTGGCCGGCATCGATGGCCAGGTGGGGGCCCTGCACCAGCAGATGGCCGACGCGCCCACCATGGACGTGGCCCAAAAGGAAATCCGCTTCGAGCAGATTGACGTGCTCGAAAAGCAGCGCAACAAGGACCTTGAAGCCGTGCTGCTGGAGGTGCTGCCGTCGGCCTTCGCCATCGTGAAGGAAACCGCCCGCCGCTACAAGGAAAACGGTCAGTTGGTGGTGACGGCCACCGACTTCGACCGCGAAATTGCCACCCGCAAGGGAAACGTCACCATCCAGGGCAACCAGGCGGTGTGGTCCAACAAGTGGCTGGCCGGCGGCGCCGAAATCACCTGGGACATGGTGCACTACGACGTGCAGCTCATCGGCGGGGTAGTGCTGCACCAGGGCAAAATTGCCGAAATGGCCACCGGTGAGGGCAAAACGCTGGTTTCCACGCTGCCCTCGTTCCTCAACGCCCTGTCGCGCCGCGGCGTGCACCTCGTGACGGTGAACGACTACCTGGCCAAGCGCGACTCCGAATGGAACGCGCCGCTGTTCGAGTTCCACGGCCTGACCGTGGACTGCATCGACAAGCACCAGCCCAACACCGATGCCCGCCGCGCGGCCTACGCCGCCGACATTACCTACGGCACCAACAACGAGTTTGGCTTCGACTACTTGCGCGACAACATGGCCCGCGACCCCGAGGAGCTGGTGCAGCGCAAGCACCACTTCGCGATGGTCGACGAAGTGGATTCGGTGCTGATTGACGATGCGCGGACGCCGCTCATCATCTCAGGCCCCGTGCCGCGCGGCGACGTGCACGAGTTTTACCAACTCAAGCCGCGCATCCAGCGCCTGGTGGACGAGCAGAAAAAGCTTGTGCAGAACTACTTGGTGCAAGCCCGCAAGCTCATCGCCGAAGGCAAGGACGGCCCCGAAGACGACGACAAGAACGGCAACGGCGGCCTGCTGCTGCTGCGCGCCGCCCGCGGCCTGCCCAAGAGCAAGCCCCTCATCAAGTACCTCTCGGAAACCGGCAACCGCGCCGTACTGCTGAAGACGGAAAACTTCTATTTGCAGGACAACTCGCGCCAGATGCCCAAGGCCGACGAGCCGCTGTTCTTCACCATCGACGAGAAAAATAACCAGATCGAGCTGACCGAAAAGGGCATCGACCTGATTACGGCCCAGGGCGAAGACCCGCACCTGTTCATCATGCCCGACATCGGGATGGAAATTGCTGCCATCGAGAAAACCGCCGGCCTCAGCGCCGAGGAAAAGCTCCAGCGCAAAGACCAACTGATGCAGGACTACAACGAGAAATCGGAGCGCGTTCACACGGTAAACCAGCTGCTTAAGGCCTACACGCTGTTCGAGAAGGACGACCAGTACATCCTCACCGACGACGGCAAGGTGAAGATTGTGGACGAGCAAACTGGCCGCGTAATGGAGGGCCGCCGCTACTCCGATGGCCTGCACCAGGCCATTGAGGCCAAGGAAAACGTGCGCGTGGAAGATGCCACCCAGACTTACGCCACGGTAACCTTGCAGAACTACTTCCGCATGTACCACAAGCTGTGCGGCATGACCGGCACGGCCGAAACCGAGGCCGGCGAGTTCTGGGAAATCTACAAGCTCGACGTAGTGGTGATTCCCACCAACCGCGTTATTTCCCGCCAGGACGCCCACGACCAGGTGTACAAAACGGTGCGCGAGAAGTACAACGCCGTGGCCCTCGAAATCCAGAAGCTGGTGGAAGCCGGCCGCCCGGTGCTGGTGGGTACTACCTCGGTGGAAATCAGTGAGCTGGTGAGCCGGATGCTGAAGTTCAAGGGCATTCCGCACCAGGTGCTGAACGCCAAGCAAAACCAGCGCGAAGCCGAGATTGTGGCCGCCGCTGGCTACCCCGGCACCGTGACCATCGCCACCAACATGGCCGGCCGGGGCACCGACATTAAGCTGCGCGATACCTCGCGCGCCTCCGGGGGCCTGGCCATCATCGGTACCGAGCGCCACGAGAGCCGCCGCGTGGACCGCCAGCTGCGGGGCCGCGCCGGCCGCCAGGGCGACCCGGGCACCTCGCAGTTCTTCGTGAGCCTGGAGGACAACCTCATGCGCCTATTCGGCTCCGACCGCATCGCTAACCTCATGGACAAGATGGGGATGGAAGAGGGCGAAGTGATTCAGCACTCGATGATTACCAACAGCATCGAGCGGGCCCAGAAGAAGGTGGAGGAGAACAACTTCGGCACCCGTAAGCGCTTGCTGGAGTACGACGACGTGATGAACGCCCAGCGCGAAGTGGTGTACAAGCGCCGCCGCAACGCCCTGCACGGCGACCGCATGGAGGTGGACATCCTGAACATGATTTACGACGTGGCCGAGGACATCGCCCTGGGCCACAAGCAAACCGGCGACCACGCCGACTTCAAGCTGTCCGTGATCAAGACGTTCGGCTACGACACCGAAATCACGGCTGGCCAGTTGGGGGCCCTGCAAGCCCCGGCGCTCACCCAGAAGCTGTACGACGAGGCCCTGGCCTACTTCGAAAGCAAGAACGAGCACATTGCCGCCAACGCCCTGCCAATGGTGAACGAGCTGCTCAGCCAGCCCGACGCCTACGAGAACATTGCCGTGCCCTTCACCGACGGGCGCAAGCACATTACGGCGTTGGCCAACCTGCGCCGGGCCCAAGCCACGGGTGGCCACGACATCCTGCGCGGCATGGAGAAGGTGGCCGTGCTCGGCACCATCGACACGGCTTGGACGCAGCACTTGCGCCAGATGGACGACCTGAAACAGGTGGTGCAGAACGCCGTGTACGAGCAGAAGGACCCACTACTGGTGTACAAGTTCGAGTCGTTCGAGCTGTTCAAGCGCATGATTGGCAAAGTGAACGAGGAAACCTCGACCTTCCTGTTCCACGCCGACGTGCCGGTGCAGGAGGAAGCCGTAGGCACCAACCACGACGCCGAGTTCTACTACGAAGACGAGTTGCCCCAGCCCAAGCTGACTGAAACGAAGGAGTCGATGCTCGACTCGCTCGGCGCGGGCCCCGAGGACATGGGCCCCGACGCCCCCGCCGTGGCCGAAAAGCAGGCCCCGGCCCGCAGCCAGAAAGTAGCCAACCGCAACGACAAAGTGAGCGTGCAGTACATGGACGGCCGCGTGCTGCGCGACGTGAAATACAAAACCGTGGAGCAGGACGTGCTAGAGCAGCGCTGCGTGCTGGTGGACTAACCGCAGCAGGTAACTGAAACCGAAAAACCCGTTGGCCCCACGCCAACGGGTTTTTCTTTGGCCAGTGGGGCCCCGGCGGCCCGCCCGTTACCTTTGCCCCATGAACCTTGCTCCTTACCTCGACCACACCTTGTTGCGGCCCGACTGCACGGCGGCCGAAATCCGGCAGCTGTGCCAGGAGGCCCGCGCCCACGGCTTCGCCAGCGCCTGCGTGCCGCCCTGCTACGTGGCCCTGGCCGCCGAGCTGCTAGAGGAAAGCGGCGTGGCCGTGTGCACGGTCATCGGCTTCCCGCTGGGGTATTCGACGCGCCTGGTGAAGTACCGCGAGGCCGAGGCGGCCCTGGCCGATGGGGCCCTGGAGCTGGACATGGTGCTGAACGTGTCGGCCCTGAAATCGGGCGATACGGTGGCCGTGCAGGAGGAGGTGGAAGACCTGGCCGACCTGGCCCACCTGCACGGGGCCCTGCTCAAGGTCATCATCGAAACGGCGCTGCTGAGCGACGACGAGATAACCCTGGCCGCGGGCCTGTGCGCCGCCGCGGAGGCCGACTTCGTGAAAACTTCGACCGGCTTTGCCAGCCGGGGCGCATCGGTGGCCGACGTGGAGCTGCTGCGCCGGGTGCTGCCGGCCGGCGTCCGCATCAAGGCCTCGGGCGGCATCCGCACGCGGGCGGCGGCGCTGGCGCTGGTGGCCGCCGGGGCCGACCGCCTGGGGGCCTCCAATAGCCTGACTTTGCTTGTGGATGATGAAAATACGACCCGTTAACGTGCTGGTGGCTTCCCTGCTGCTTGGGCTGGCGGCCTGCGCGGGCGCGTCGCCCGGGGCCCCGCGCGCCGCTGCCGCGGCCGACACCGTGCCCGCGGCCAAGGCCGTGCCCATGCCCGCCGAC
>NZ_MDZA01000452.1 GCF_001816125.1 Hymenobacter coccineus
CGGGCGCGGCGGCAGCGGGTGGCCCGGGAGCTGCTGGGGCCCCGGCGGCCCCCGGGCGGCCAGCTATTGCCACCGTGATGGGCACCACGGCGCTTTGCTCGGTGGGGTAGTAGCCCTGCTTAAGGTAAAAGGTGGTGGGCTTGCTGAGCCGGGTGCGGTACGTATTGCCGGTGGCCAGGGGCTGCAGAAGGGCGGCGTCGGCAAACCACTGCACGTTGCGGCCCGATACGCGCAGGGTGCTCAGGGCCCCGGCAGGTACCGAGGCCGCCGATTTTAGCTTGACGCGGTAGAACGTGTAGGTGCCCGTAGTGCAGTCGGCGATGGGCTCGTAGGTGGCGCGGCCGGTCAGCTTCTCCTCGCGTTCGTCGTAGGTAAACGCAATGGCCCCGGAGCACCAGTAGCTGAGGAACCTACGCCCGGTTTCGCTGAGCTTGCGGCCATGCGTCAGCCGCATGCCGGTGCCGGCGCGCGCCCCGCGCATCTGGAACGTGACCGAGGCCCCGGGGTTGCCGCCTTCTTCCTGGTACAGCACTCCGAACAGGCCGTCGCCCTGGCTTTTTTGCACCCGGAGTTCCGTGGGCCATTTCGCATCCCGGCGGTGGGTGTCGGTTTCAACGCCCTGCCAACTGCCGGCCAGGGATTGCGCGCGCAGGGGCCCACCAGTGCCCAAGCGCCAAGGAGGCCTAGCCAAAAGCTGCGTTTCATGGGCCTAAAATAAATACCAGCGGTCTGAAACGGAGTGGCCCGGCGAATTGCCCAAAGGGCTTCGCCGGGCCACGGGCACTAAAAAACAGCGGCTTCGGGTACGGATAAGAGTGGTCCGACGACGAAAAAGTCGCCGGGCCACCCCGTTTCAGACCGCTGCGAAATAAGTGCCAGCCGGTTCGAATAACCTTTTAGGGCCCCGGCGCCCCACCTTACTCGGCGCGCTTGTACAGGCCAAACTCACTCAGCGTGAGGCAAACCGGCGCCTGGGTGAGGTTGAGCCGGAGCTTGCTGGCCGTTACGGGCGCTTCGAGCGGGACGAGGCGCTTGGCCCCGATGCTCGTGCCGGCGCAGATTGTTTTCCAGCCGCTGCCGTCCCACGCTTCCGCGTTGAACGCCTCGATGCGCTGGCCCAGGGGAATGTACTCTTGGAGGCTGATGAGGTCAAACGTCTGGGGCCCCGGCAGTTCCAGCGTCATACTGGCGGTCGTCACGGCGTCGGCCGTGGCCCAGTAGGTCTGGCCGTTGCCGTCGAGCAGGGCCTTGGGCGCGTAGCCGGGGCCCCGGGTGTTGCTGGCCGTGATGCGCGCCCGGCTGGCCAGGTTGTGGGCAAAGGTGCGCTGCACCAGGCTGCCGAAGCTTTGGAGCGCCGCTACGTCGTCGGCGTGCAGCTGGCCGCGCGTGTCGGGGGCCAGGCCCAGGTCGAGGCCGGCGCCGCGGCCCACGCTTTTCAGGTAGAGGTCGAAGAGGGCGGCGGGCGTTTTGGGCTGCTCGGTGGGGTGGTAAAACCAGCCTTTGCGCAGCGGCACGTCGCACTCGGCGGGCATCCAGAACTTGCCGTTGCGGGTGCCCACGGGGTTTTGCGGGTAGTCGGACTGGCCGGGCACGGCCACGTTTTTGCCCGCGGCGGGCATCGGCGTGAAGGTGGCCCAGCTGGTTTCGGCCGCGTGGCCGTCCTCGTTGCCCACCCAGCGCACGTCCCAGCCCACGTCGCTGAAGATGTTGGCCGTGGGCTGCATTTTGCGGGTGATGTCGCCCCAGGTGCGGTCCCAGTCGTAGTAGGTGGCGTTGTCGATGCTGCGCTTCTCGCGGGCCCCGCCGTAGTAGCCGTCGCCGCCGTTGGCCCCGTCGTGCCAGCTCATGAATAGGGCCCCGTAGTTGCTATACAATTCGCGGAGCTGCGCTTGGTACATGGCCAGGTACTCGCCCGTGCCGTACTTGGCGCTGTTGCGGTCCCAGGGCGAGCAATAGATGCCGAATTGCAGGCCGTTGCGGCGGGCAGCTTGCTCAATTTCCCGCACCAAATCGCCCTGGCCGCCCCGGAAAGGGCTTTTGGTGATGTTGTACTCCGTGGTTTTGGTGGGCCACAGCGCGAAGCCGTCGTGGTGCTTGGCCACCAGAATAATGCCCTTCAGCCCCCCGGCTTTGGCGGCTTTTATGATCTGGTCGGCATTGAAATCCGTCGGATTAAACGTGGTGGGACTGGCATCGCCGAAGCCCCACTCCTTGTTCTCGAACGTGGTGGGCGTGAGGTGCATAATCCCGTACACCTCCACCCCGTGCCAGGCCAGCTGCCGCGCCGAGGGCAGGGCCCCGTACGGCTTGGGGGCCCTCAGGGCGGGGCGGAGCGGGGCGTGGGGGCGGGGCTTCGGGGCAGTCCCGGCCAGCAGGGCGGCGCACCCCAGGGCCAGGGCGGCGCGCAAATAGCTTCTCGACATACAGCGGTTGCGAAATGGCGTTACGGCCCGCAAGAAACGCACCGCCGCCGCTACAGCCGCGCTTTGGGGCCCCCGCGGCGGCGGGGCCCCAAAGCGCAGCCCGGCCCGTTACCCCAGGTAGGCCATGTCCTCCGCGCTTAGCTTAATGTCGGCGGCGGCCAGGTTTTCGCGCAGGTGGGCCAGCGACGACGTGCCCGGAATGGGCAGCAGCAGGGGCGACTTGTGCAGCAGCCAGGCAATGTTGAGCTGGGCTTCCGACAAGCCGCGCTGCTTGGCCAGGGTGGCCAGCTTGTCGCCGGCCTTGGGCAGGCCGTGCACCAGCGAGAAGAACGGCACCAGTGGAATGCCGTGCTGCTCGCACAAGGCCAGCACTTCTTCGCCGCCCTTAGTTTCGCCGTGGGCGTCGCGCAGGGTGGTGCGCTGGGCGTAGCCGTACATGTTCTCCACGGTGGCAATTTCACCCATTTTAAGGCCCGCGGCCAGTTCCTCGGGGCCGACGTTGCTCAGGCCCACGTGCTGGATTTTGCCTTCCTTTTGCAGGTCGAACATGGCCCCCAACTGCTCGGCCAGCGGCACCCCGCCGGGGCCCATCAGCCGCAAATGCACCAGCTGCACCTGCTCCTGCTTCAGGGTGCGCAGGTTGTTTTCGATGCTCGTGCGCAGGTTGGCGGGCGTGTTGAAGGGCACCCAGCTGGCATCGGGCTTGCGGGTGGCGCCCACCTTGGTGCAAATCACCAGGTTATTCGGGTAGGGGTGCAAGGCCTCCACAATCAGGCGGTTGGTTACGTCGTCGCCGTAGTAATCGGCCGTGTCGAGAAACGTGACGCCGCTCTCAACCGCAGTTTTCAGGATTTCGAGCGCCTGGGGCCGGTCGGCCGGCTCGCCCCATACCTGGGGCCCCGTGAGGCGCATGGTGCCGTAGCCCAGGCGGCTCACGGTGAGGGGATGGGCGGAATTGGGGGCAATGGTGAGGGTGGACATGGGCAAGAATGGGGTGGAAAAAGCCAACCTGCTAGGAGCTACCCACCAAGTTTGCGTTAAGTTTAGGAAGGGACGAATTCAAGGCCCAAATACTGTAAAATCGGCCTGCATATACGAAACAGCTGCTGTCTTGAATTGCCGCCAAGCGGCCGCTTAGTAGGCCGGATTTGCCTGGGCTAGCGCAGTAAAAGGGGGGCCAAGCACCGCCACCAGTGATAACAAAAGTTGTGCTTTCTTCACCGGAAAATAAGAGGCTGGAACAGTAAATAGCTCATTGATGCGGCCGCCAGCGCGGCTTAGGTTCCGGCTAATGATGAAAGATGTGATTTTACGTAAAAATTTGATTGTTAATAAAATATATCAATAGTAGTTGCAAACGTTTGTGATAGTTGAGCTGATTTGAATGCTGCCAAAAGCCCTGTTGTAACTCGTAGCTTGCCTTGCCTAAATCCTCATAGCCCACCTTTTTTTGGTGCTAATGAGGGATAAGCGGAACAATATCCTTCTCGCTGGTGCTTGCGGGCGCTTGCTTCTCTTTCCCATTATGGCTGCTGCATTTAATTTCCTAAAACGCTCGTTGCAAATCGTGCTACTCGGCGCTGGCCTGGCCCTGGTGCCGGGGAGGCCGGCCCGCGCCCAGCAGCCGGCCTTGGTTACAATACCCGGTTCCGAGCACCGGGTTATCCAATCGAAAGTCGCGGGCCACCCCTACGACGTATACGTGCACTTGCCCGCGGGCTACGACGCCGCGGCGGCCAAAACGTACCCGGTGCTCTACGTGGTCGATGGCGACAACGACTTCGCGCCCACCCTCGAATACCTGGGCCTGCTCATGGCCGAGTACCACATTGCCGAGCCGCTGGTGGTGGCCATCGGCGACGGGGGGGCCATTGGCGCGCCCGGCAACCAGCGCAACCGCGACTTCACGCCCACCGCCATGCCTGACCGGCCCGGCAGTGGCGGTGCGCCGGCATTCCTGGCCTTTATCGAGCAGGAATTGTTTCCCCTGATAGAAACCACTTACCGCGCCGACCCCGCCCGGCGCACCTACTACGGGTACTCAATGGGTGGCCTGTTTGGTGCCTATGTCCTGTTTCAAAAGCCGACGCTTTTTCAGAACATCCTGCTCGGCAGCCCGGCCCTGGGCTACAACAATGCCCAGGTATTTGACGTCGAAAAAGCCTACCACGCCGCGCACGGCGAGCTGCCGGTGCACGTGTTTTTGGAAGTGGGCGCGCTGGAAACGCCTGGCCAAAAGGAGCCCTACCAGCGCCTGGTGCAGCTGCTGCAAGCGCGCCACTACAAGGGCCTCGACCTGCACCCGCTGGTCCTTGCCCACGCCACCCACCTCACGGGCAAGCCCGATACCATGCTCAAAGCCCTGGGCTGGGCCTACACCACGCCACACGTAACGTTTTGATGAGGAGGGAGCTGCGTCCGATTATTAATCCCTCACACTTGGCTGAAGCTTTGCCCTGCACTACCGCTTGCTTGGTTTTAGCGGCCACTGCACCACCGAGCGGGCCGAAAGCGCCTGGCGGTACCTTGCTGACCATGGCCGGCGAGCAACAGCCCGGTGTCGGTGGGCTACTTCGCCACTCAGGGGCGTACCAAGGCCGAGCAACTGGACTCCGCCGCTAAGTAAAACGAACGCGAACAAGCCGTGCCGTTTGGTAAGGGCAGGGGATGAGGGCCCCCGGCCCGATACCAAGAAACAGAAAAGCCTACTTGCGCGCCGCGCCGCTTTTCTGGTGCGCCTGAATGCTTTCGGCCACCTCCACCATCGGTGCAATGTCGATTTCCTGCTCGTGCGCCTTGAGGTAGCGCAGCAGCTGGCGGTGCGCGGCCAGGTCCACGTTCAGCGGGTGGCCGCCGCCTACCCCGTGCCTGGTTATTGAAGCACTAGAGATGCTTCGGCTGTGCTCAGCGTGGCGGGCACTTGGCATGACGGGCATTTTTTAATTGCCAGAATTCCTGAATAGCGGCCAGATTAAAACAAGCTGATTTTTAATTAATTAAACAATTTTTTGATTGCTATCGTACAATTAAATCTGGGTTAAGTTTAATACTTGACCATCTCCACCTAATCCCTTGTACTATGAAAATTACTCATTCTTTGCTGTTTTCCGCACTGGCTGCTATGGTAGCCACGGGCTGCGCCCAGCAGTCTGGCGTCACCGTTGGTAGTGACCAGGCCGGCAGAGCCAACACGGCGAGTGGTAGCATGTATCCTGCCCCCGCCAACCCCAATAGCCCCGACTTTAGCCAGTACAAAACCTACTCCTGGTCGTCGCAGATTACCAATTCCCAGAACAGCGTATTTTTCCTCAACGACTTGTTGTTTAAGACAATGGTGCGCGATGCTGTGGAGCACGAAATGGCTGCCAAAGGCTACACTTACCAGCCCACCGGTGGTGACTTGGTTGTTAACTTCCGGTCTTTTGACCAGCCAACTGAAATTACGAGCAACGACAACCTGGGCACCGGTTATTGGGATTCTACTGAGCCCTATGCCTACGCGGGGGAGCGCAAAGTGCAGCTCGACAAGGGCAGCATCTTACTGCAAATGATTGACCGCAAAAAAGGCGTAGAAATATGGCACGGCTACGCTTCGGGCCTAACCGATGGCAACGTCTTCGATAAAAACAAAGACAAAGTGTACGTGGCCGTCGGTCAGATTTTTAAAGAGTATAACCACCGCGCCGACAAGCTATAAGTAGCTAGCTGCCATTGCGGTAGTTGAATAAAATTGGTCTAAAACCCGGCGCCCCCTTTGGCTGGCCCAACAGATAATGCATCGCCTTGCCGCGAAGCGTTTTTTATTGGGCAGCAAGGGGGACGCCGGTTTTAGGCCGTTTCGGCTACTTCGCAAACGCGCCGTACCGGGTGGTTTCGAATAACTGGCGGGGGTAGCGTTTGGTAGGGCACCACGAGGGTGGGGCCCCAGGCTACTTCACGGTCAATTCGCCCTCTTCTTCGCCCTGCCAGTACTTGATGCGCTTGGCCTCCACGCGCACCAGCACCACGCCGGGCGTGTCGATGCCCTGCGGAAACCACTGGTTCAGGCTGGGCAACCAGTGCTCCTCCATCGTGGATTTCTGCCGGATGAGGTGCGCCGTGCCCACAATGGACACGTACAGCCCCTTCGCACCCGTGAAGCCCAGGTTGACGTGGGCGTTTTCGGTGATGTCCTTCACCGTGCGCGACTCCTCGAAGGTGAAGTAATGGGAATTGCCGTCGTAGGTCACGTCGCCGTTGTTGCTCATGGGGCGGCTGCTGAGCTGGCCCCGGCTGGTGTGCGTGGTGAGCAAAGCAATGTCGAGATTCGCCATTTTCTTGGCAATCTCCTTCAGGGTTTTATCGGCCACAACGGTGCGCGGGTGGGTGAGCTGTTAAGTACGCGGCGGGAAAGGGAGCAGTTGCCAAGTGGGGCCCCGGCGTCGCCCAAAAATTGGGGTGGGCTTGCCGGCTTGGGCGGTGGTCTAAAGCGGGGTGGTCCGGCGACTTCTTCAGTCGTCGGACCACTCTTACAATTGCCCGAAGCCGCTGTTTGTTAGTGCGCGTGGCCCGACGAAGCCCTTCGGGTAATTCGCCGGACCACCCCGCTTTAGGACACTGCCCCGGCTCGGTTTAAGCTTTGGGGCCCCGCCGCGCTAAGCGCAGCGTTTTCTGGGCGAAGCCGGCCGGGGCCAGTGGCTCCTCGTGGCCAGCGGCTCCTCGTGGCGAGCGGCCACGGTTGCGGCCACGCCCAAGCGCGCGCCCGTGGGCCCCTAATTACCCAGCCGAAAGTCTGAGACGCTGGTCTGCGTCAGGCTGATGCCTCCGAAGTGGTTCACGGTGCTGGTGTCGATGGGACACTGCGAGCTCACGCCCGCCCACAGCTCGGCGGGGTAGTCGTTTTTGTAGAGGCGCACCAGCTGCCAGGTTTTGTTGTCGAGCGAGTAGTAGCTGCCCACGGTGCGGGTGTCCGACGAGATTTTCATATAGGCAGTGGGGGCCGTCACCACGTCGTGGTTGTTGTCGTCGGACGTGCCGATGGTGCGCACCGACACGATGCGGTGGCGCCCGCGCTCGTCCTGCTCGAAGCAGAGCTTGTGCCAGCGTCGGTCGTTCACGTAGAGGTACAGCACGCCGGCATTGTAGAGCCCCTTGGCCGTGAAGCCGGGCGTCACCTTCGCCACCATCGTAAAGGGCTTGGTGTTATCAACTTTGGCCAGCAGGATAGGGGCCGTGTTGTTGGAGAGCTTGTTGTCGTTGGGGTCGCAGAAAAAGTCTTTTTTCGCGCCCACCCGGAAGTCCATCCGCCCCTGGGCATCGGTGGTGGCCAGGGTATCGGCCCCGTTCACGGCCTTGGTGAAGTGGATGCCCGCCAGCTGAATATCGCAGGGCTGGCCACTAACGCGTGCCGTATCCTGAGCGGCCGTGGAGCCGGGCGAAGGCGCGGCCGGGGCAGTGGTAGCGGTATCCGGTGCCTTGTTCTCGGCGCAGCTCCCCAGCAGGAGCCCGGCCAGCAGGGCTGGTACTAAATAGATATTGGGTTTCATGGATGGGGAAGATGATGGGAGTAGGAGACAGGCAAACCTACCCAGAAACTTCCTCCTTTGGCCGCCCCCAGGGCCCCCGCTGCTGTTTGGCGAGGGAGGCATTTCAAAAGCGTGACCCTTTATTCGTTAGTTCGCATAATGCGAACTTTGGCATAGCGCCAAAAACCAGCAGTACACCGTTACCCTATACTGATTATGGAAACCCTGAAATATACCGTCATCAAGGATGCCCAGCAGTACCAAACCTACTGTTCGCAACTTGAGAAACTCGTGGGCCTTCTGGCTCCCGCCGTGGCCATTCAGGAAGAAATCGATTTGCTCACGCTGCTCATCGAAACCTGGGACCACGCCCACGCCACGCTGCCCAAAGCCGACCCCATCGAGCTGCTACGCGCGCTCATGGCCGGCCGCCAGATGCTAGCCAAAGACTTAGCCGCCGCGCTGAGCCTGAGCAAAGGCGCGGTATCCGATATCCTCAACCGCCGCCGGGGCTTGTCGAAAGAGGTAATCCGCCGCCTCGCCAGCTACTTCCAGGTAGCACAGGAAGCGTTTAACCGCTCATGCGAATTGGCCGTGCCTACCGCAACGCTACCCCGCAACGCGCGGCTTGTGCATCGAGGTGAAACGAAGGCTGCTGCTTAAGCGCCCAAATCCCCCCCCCCCCAGGGCTCCAGCCACCTCTTGGAGTGGCTGAGGAGGCGGCAGAAGCCACTTCAAGTAACGTGAAAATGTCACGCACATTTCTCACACTGTTTTTGAATTTAATCCGATTTCTTAGGTAATAGCATTATGCCGTTTATTAATATCTCACGAATCACACTTATTTTCCAAACTTTTCCTAGGTCTGATTCGGAGTTAATTCTGCCGCTGTAGATTCCGCGTAAATAATAGATATCCCTAGAGGCTTCATATTCTACTCCCTTATCTATTATAGATTCTCCCTTTTTTAAAATGGAAATCACAGGTGAACCGGATTGGCCCTGTCGAGTCCGACAGTCTATAAGAAACATCGGTAAATTTTCGTAGTCAATATTAGGCTCTGATGCAATATAGCCAGAAGTCCAAATTGGAAATCCATCTGTGGATAGTCCATATGGGAAACCTAAAACATTAACGGTAGCACCTATTTCCGGTCGGTATGGACCTTCTGAGGCATCAAATGCTAGTTCTTGCAAATCTAAATCATCAGGAATTTTTATTATTAATCCCACTACATCAACTCGAATTGAAAAAGGATGCTCAATCCAAACTGGTAATTCGAAATTCTCATCACGATACAAATCAACCGTATAGTGTTGATAAGCTCCAAGCTTTTTTGTTCCTGCTTGAATAGTACTATCAAGGACTACAGGGAGACATATCCTTATTTTATTAGGAATGCCACCCATTTTAGATAAATACTCTCCCGTGTCATTATTTCTTCCAGTGACATTGTGCCTATTTGTAAGTAGCAGCATCTTATCCTCAGCTTTTGCGAAGAAAGCTGTAGCAGAAGATAAGACCGTCTCATTAAAAAGTAATTCTATGAAAATTACTTTATGAGAAATAGGGTTGACTTGAATTTGCTTATCTGGCATTTTTATAGAAAAACATACTCTACATATTCCTTCTATACTGCCCACCGACCTCAAACAGCGCGTTCGTAATCTGCCCCAGCGAGCAATATTTCACCGTTTCCATTAGCTCGGCGAACAGGTTGCCGTTGGCCACGGCGATTTGCTGGAGTTGCTTGAGCCGCGCCGGGGCCTCAGCGGCGTTGCGCTGGTGCAGCAGGCTGAGCATGTCGATTTGGTACTGCTTTTCCTCCTCCGTGGCGCGGATGACTTCGGCCGGCACCACCGTGGGCGAGCCCGTGGACGAGAGGAAGGTATTCACGCCAATGATGGGGTACTCGCCGGTGTGCTTCAGCATCTCGTAGTGCATGCTTTCCTCCTGGATTTTGCCGCGCTGGTACATGGTTTCCATGGCCCCGAGCACGCCGCCGCGCTCCGTGATGCGGTCAAATTCGAGCAGCACCGCCTCTTCCACCAGGTCGGTCAGCTCCTCGATGATGAAGGAGCCTTGCAGCGGATTTTCGTTTTTGGCCAAGCCCAGCTCGCGGTTGATGATGAGCTGGATGGCCATGGCCCGGCGCACCGATTCCTCGGTAGGCGTGGTGATGGCCTCGTCGTAGGCGTTGGTATGCAGGGAGTTACAGTTGTCGTAGATGGCGTAGAGGGCCTGCAACGTGGTGCGGATGTCGTTGAAGTCGATTTCCTGGGCGTGCAGGCTGCGGCCGCTGGTCTGGATGTGGTACTTCAGCATCTGGCTGCGGGCGTCGGCGCCGTACTTCAGCTTCATGGCCTTGGCCCAGATGCGGCGCGCCACCCGCCCAATTACGGCGTACTCGGGGTCGATGCCGTTGGAGAAGAAGAAACTCAGGTTGGGCGCGAAGTCGTTGACGCTCATGCCGCGGCTCACGTAGTACTCCACGAACGTGAAGCCGTTGCTGAGCGTGAGGGCCAACTGGGTAATCGGGTTGGCCCCCGCCTCGGCAATGTGGTAGCCCGAGATGCTGACGGAGTAGAAGTTACGTACCTTCTCGGTGATGAAAAACTGCTGCACGTCGCCCATCAGGCGCAGGGCAAACTCGGTGCTGAAGATGCAGGTGTTCTGGGCCTGGTCTTCCTTGAGAATGTCGGCCTGCACGGTGCCGCGCACCTGCGTCAGGGTCTTGGCCTTGATGGTGGCGTACACGTCGGCGGGCAGCACCTGGTCGCCAGTCACGCCGAGCAGGCGCAGGCCCAGGCCGTCGTTGCCGGCCGGCAGCTCGCCCTGGTAGCGGGGGCGGGCCTGGCCCAGCGCCGCGTAAATGCCGTCGATTTTGGCTTCTACTTCCTCAGTGAGGCCGTTTTCAACGATGTACTTCTCGCAGTTCTGGTCGATGGCCGCGTTCATGAAAAACGCCGCCAGCGTGGCCGCTGGGCCGTTAATGGTCATCGAAACCGAGGTAGTCGGCGCGCTCAAATCGAAGCCCGAATACAGCTTTTTGGCATCGTCGAGGCAGGCGATGCTCACGCCCGCGTTGCCGATTTTGCCGTAGATGTCGGGCCGGTGGTCGGGGTCTTCGCCATACAGCGTCACAGAGTCGAAGGCCGTGCTCAGGCGCTTGGCCGGCAGGCCCATGCTCACGTAGTGGAAGCGGCGGTTGGTGCGCTCGGGGCCCCCTTCGCCGGCAAACATGCGGGTCGGGTCCTCGCCCTCGCGCTTGAACGGGAACACGCCCGCCGTGTAGGGAAACTCGCCGGGAAAATTCTCCTGCATCGCCCAGCGCAGGCGGTCGCCCCAGCCGGTGTAGCGCGGCACCGATACCTTCGGTATCATGTTGCCCGACAGCGACTTGGTGTGCGTCTTTACCCGGATTTCCTTGCCCCGCACCGAGTACACGTATTCGGGGTTGCGGTAGTTTTGCAGGGTGTCTTCCCAGTTTTCGAGAATGGCCTGGCTGTCGGCATCGAGCCGGCGCAGCTGGGTTTGCTTGTTCTTGGTGAACTCCTCGATGGTGCCGTCCGGGCTGTTTTTATCGGCCCCGTAGTGCTCTTCGAGCTTGGCAAATGCGCCGGCCACCTCGGCAATGTGGGCCTGCTCGCGCACGCGCTGGTCGTAGGCGCGGTTGGTTTCGGCAATCTCGGAGAGGTAGCGCGTGCGGTTCGGCGGGATGATGTAAATCTTCTCCGAGTCCGAGGTGCTGGTTTCCAGGTGCGAGGCGAACGTGGCGCCGGTCTTGGTTTCCAGCATCAGGAGCACCGCCCGGTACAGCCGGTTCATGCCGGGGTCGTTGAACTGCGAGGCGATGGTGCCAAAAACGGGCATCGTGTCGGTGGGCGAATCCCAGCGGTTGTGGTTGCGCTGGTACTGCTTGCGCACGTCGCGCAGCGCATCCAGGGCCCCACGCTTGTCGAATTTATTGAGCGCAATGACGTCGGCAAAATCGAGCATGTCGATTTTTTCCAGCTGCGTGGCCGCGCCGTACTCGGGCGTCATCACGTAGAGGCTGGCGTCGGAGTGCTCGATAATCTCGGTATCGCTCTGGCCGATGCCGCTGGTTTCCAAAATGATAAGGTCGTAGTTGGCAGCCTTCACCACGTCCACCGCATCCTGCACGTACTTGCTGAGAGCCAGGTTGCTCTGGCGCGTGGCCAGGCTGCGCATGTACACCCGCGGCGAGTTGATGGCGTTCATCCGAATTCGGTCGCCGAGCAGCGCCCCGCCCGTTTTGCGCTTGCTGGGGTCCACCGAAATGATGGCGATGGTCTTATCAGGGAAGTCCATCAAAAAGCGCCGCACCAACTCATCCACGAGGCTGGACTTGCCCGCACCGCCCGTGCCGGTGATGCCGAGGATGGGAGCTATGTTTTGAGCTGTTAGCTTTTCGTCAGAACCGGAGCTATCCGCTAACAGCTCTGCGCTAACAGCTAATTGACCGCGTACTTTTTCAAATTCTTCGGGGAAGTTTTCGGCGGCTGAAATCAGGCGGCCGATGCTGCGGGCGTCCTTTTCCTTGACGTGGCTGGCTTCGCCGTTCAGGTTTTGGCCGGTGGGGAAGTCGGCCTGTTCCAGCAGGTTGTTAATCATGCCTTGCAGGCCCATGGCGCGGCCATCGTCGGGCGAGTAGATGCGGGTGATGCCGTAGTCCATGAGGTCAGCAATCTCGGTGGGCAGAATTACGCCGCCGCCGCCACCGAAGAGCTTGATGTGGCCCGCGCCGCGCTCCTTCAGCAAATCGTGCATGTACTTGAAGTACTCGTTGTGCCCGCCCTGGTAGCTGGTGATGGCAATGGCCTGGGCATCTTCCTGAATGGCGCAGTCCACGATTTCCTGCACCGAGCGGTTGTGACCGAGGTGAATAACCTCCGCGCCGCTGCTCTGAATGATGCGGCGCATGATGTTGATGGCGGCGTCGTGCCCGTCGAACAAAGCGGCGGCGGTGACGATACGAACGTGGTTTTTGGGCTTGTAGGGCGCGGTGGGAGCGGGGTGCATAGGAGAGGAGGCGAGGCGATGATAAAGCGTAATTCCGGGCTGATAGGGGCCCTGAAAACGGCGCATCTTTTAGGCAACAAAGGTACGGCGGGGCCAGCCGGGGCGCTGGGCCCAGCATTTGGGGGCTACCAAGGCTGATTTAAGTATTCCATAAGCTCCTGAAAACTATTGCCAACGAAAATGGCGTCCTCTGGAAGGCTGCCGATGAATGGGATGATGTACAAGCTGCCAGTCTTTTTCTCGATTGCGCAGGCTTCGCCACCGTCATCAGTTCCGATCAAAAAAAAGCCAGGATAGTTTTCGTCCGCGTTGTAATCATGATTTATCTTAATTAAATCGACAAGAGCCCACAATTCTAGGTATTTCCCTTCTTCAAAATCAAAGACCTGATCAGCGTGCGTCGGTAGCTCAATCAAATAATTATTTGGCAACTCAAAATCAATTGCGTTCAGAAAAGCAACAATGAATTCGGGATTTTGAGGATCAACAGGTTCGCCCATGAAATCGGCTTTTTAGCTTGCTTAAAGACATATGAATCCCGTAATTTACAAATAAGAAAGCCGGATTGCTGGGAAGCAGTCCGGCTTTCTTTTAGATACTGAAACGCCCAAGTCGCCACCGTTTCCTTCGCGGCTTTGTCCTTCTTCGCGCCCGGCCGGTTTTCCTGCGCCGCGGGTGGGGCCGTTGGGCACAACGAAGGTACACCGGTAGCCCGGGGCCCTAATTTCAGTCGGGGCTGGCGGTGGTTATGTACAAGCTTAGATTTACCGGCTGCACCTGCCAGGCGTCTTCCGGCTTGTGGCGGAACACCAAGCGGTGGGTGGCCGAGAAGGCGGCCGGAACCAGGACGCTGGGCCAGTCGCGCCAGGTAGTGGGCTTGCCCGGGGTGGGCTGGCCGGCCAGCCATTCCAGCGTGACGGCCACCCGCGCTTCGGCACCCACGTTGACGTTGTAAGGGCGCAGGTCGATGTGTTGCCAGCCCCGCGCCGAGTCGGGCACGGTGAACTGCACGTCCTGCGTGAGCAGGCTGGCGGCCGGGTGGTTATCGGCATCCACGGCCCGCACGTTGAGCCGAAATCGCACGCCCTGAAACCGCGACTGGCTGATGAACACGTGCGCGTCTTCGATGAAGCTGTGGGGGCGCACGTGCAGAATAGCCCCGCCTTCGCGGCCCAGTTTGGCCGAGGGGAGGGTATCGGCCCGCGTGTGAAAATTGTAGACAACGCCGCCGCCAGTGGCCTCGCGTCCCACGCGACGACGCTTCCAGGTGGCGGCCTTTACCACCACCTCGCCCAACGCCTGCGCCTGCGGGGCCAGCAGCACCTCGGGCAGCTGGCGCAGCGCGGCCAGCGGCAGCCGGCGCGACTGATAGCCCACGCACGACACCACCAGCGTATCGGCGGGGGCCGCGCCCGTTTGGGCCGGCTGGAAGCTGCCCTGCGCATCGGCCACGGTGCCCAGGGGCCGGCCGGGCACCCCCACCGAGGCGTAGGGCACGGGCTGGTGGGTGCGGGCATCCACCACGCGCACGCCGGGGCCCGACTGGGCGGCCCCGCTGAGAGCAGTACCGCAAAAAAGACCAATTAGATAGAATTGGACTGGGAAATGCATAATGATTCGAAAGCGCACCCCACCGTCGGGGCTGGCTGGTAGAGTGCTTTTGCGCGATGAGCGTTGCAAAGCAGGGGCCCCCGCAGGTTCCGCACGTCCAGCCGCCGCCATCGTTGCGCAGCCCACAGCCCAAAGCATCGGGCGGGCGCTAGGCGCGCCGCGCTCGGATTATCTAGTTCGCGTTACCCATCATCCCCTCGGCTACGGGCCTGGTAGCTGGTACCGCGGGGCCCCCGCCGGGCCCCAAAAAAGCCCCAGCGGTCGGGCTGGGGCTTTGGAAATCGGATGGGGGCCCCAGGGGGGGCCCAGGGGGGCACCTTACGCGGCGTCGAGGGCCTCGCGCAGGGCCTTGGCGGCGGCGGCGGGGTCTTTGGCGCCGTAGATGGCCCCGCCGGCTACGGCCACGGCCACGCCGGCTGCCTTTACGGCGGCAATGGTGTCAATATTCACGCCGCCCGCGATGGACACGGGCACGCCGGCGCGCTTGGCCTCGTCGATGAGCACTTGGATGGAGTAGCCGGGCTGGGCCTGCTCGTCGAGGCCGGCGTGCAGCTCCACGAACTCTACGCCGAGCTTGCTCACTTCCTGGGCGCGCTTCACGCGGTCCTTCACGCCGATGGTGTCCACCACCACGCCTTTGCCGTGCTCCTTGGCGGCCTTCACGGCGCCAATAACGGTGGCGTCATCCACCGAGCCCAGGATGGTAACCAGGTCAGCGCCCGCGCCGAAAGCCATGCCGGCTTCCAGCTCGCCGGTGTCGGCGGTTTTAAAATCGGCGAATACCAGCTTGTCGGGGTGCGCAGCTTTCATGGCCTTGATCACGGCCAGGCCTTCGCTTTTGATAAGGGGCGTGCCCAGCTCAATAATGTCCACGTAAGGCGCCACTTTGGCCGCCAGCTCCAGGGCTTCTTTGGTGCTCAGTAGGTCGATTGCAACTTGTAACTTAGCCATTTTCAGGGGTATTTAATTAATTGTAAAACGGCGTGGCACGCCGTTTAGGGTAAGGGGCAACAACGGCGTGCACGCGTTTTACAGGTTTATTCCAGGTTGGCGTGGCGCTTCCATAGCTCCTCGGCCGGCGTGCCATCCAGGGCCCACAGGGTTTGAAACACGGCGTCCATTAGCAGCAATACCGCTTGCTCGAACAGGCTGCCCGCGTACTGCTCGGACAGGCTGCCGCCGTGGTCCTGCTTCTGGGCGGCGGGCAGCAGCACCACCTGCGCGGCCAGGGCCCCCAGCGGCGAGGCAGCGGTGGTGGAAATGGCCACGACCAGGGCCCCCGCGGCGGCGGCTTTCTCGGCGGCTTTCACGATGGTGCTGGTGGTGCCAGAGCCCGAGCCGGCTAGGAGCAAGTCGCTGGCCTGGATGGCCGGGGTGGTGGTTTCACCCACCACAAACACGTTGAGGCCCAAGTGCATCAGGCGCATAGCGGTGGCCTTCAGCGCCAGGCCGGTGCGGCCCGCGCCCACCACAAAAATCCGTTCGGCCTGTTGCAGCCGCGGCACCAGGGCCGCCACGGCCCGGTAGTCGAGTTGCTCAGCGAGGCGCTGGTTTTCCTGCAAAATCGTCCGGAGGTTTTGTTGCAGGGTCAGGCTCAGGTCGTCGGGGTTGGCAGAATTCATCAGGGCTTTGGTTAAATAATTGCTGAGCCGTGGGGCCCGGCAAATTAATTAATTGCGCGTTCCACCCCGCACGAATGCGGCCTGGCCAACGCCCTGCAAAGGTACCGGGGGCCCCCACGGCGCGGTTTGCAGGATCATATCAAACGGTGGCAGTATCCTATCAAACAAAACCGGGTTTTTGGCGGCGCCAGGGGGCTTTTGTTCGTATCTGAAGTGCTTGCATGGCCGCGCCTGCGGCTAAATACCTGTTGCCCAGCGTTGCCCATGACCGTTCCCGAGTTGCTGCCCCACCTGCCCCTGGCCAAAGCCCAGGAACTGACCACCCTCATCGACCACCGCCGGGTGCAGACGCTGGAGAAATACGAGCTGAGCATTCTCGAAACGCTCGTGCAGAGCGCGCAGGTAGCGCAGTCGTACAGCGATTTGGTGCTCACCAACATGCTGCGCGGCAAGAAGGTGATGCACCTGCACGACCAGGCCGCGTTTAATTATTTGCCGGGAAATACGATGGTGGTGCCGCCCGACCTGAAGATGATTATTGATTTCCCGGAGGCGTCGGACGCGACCCCGACGCAGTGCGTGGCCCTGGCCATCGACCGCCTGCAAATCATCGACACGGTTAATTATTTAAACGAGTTTTACCCCAAAACCGAGGGTGACCCGTGGGCCTTTGGTTTCACCCAGTACCATTTTTACAACGACGAAGAGGTCACGGCGCTGATTTATAAATTGGTTCGCATCGGCTTCGGCAGCGCGCAGAACAAGGATATTTTGGCAGGTTTTACGGTGAAGGAATTGCTGCTCCGCATCATGCAGGCCCAAAGCCTACACGAGAATGAAAGTAACGTTACCGTGCTCACCTCTAACCGGTTTGCGCACATCCTGCACTACATCAAGGAGCATATCGCCGAGAAAATCAGCGTTGATGACCTGAGCGCAAAAGTGTACATGAGCAAGCCCAATTTCTACCGTGCTTTCAAGCAGGAATTTGGGTTGTCGCCGATTGATTACATCATCAAAGAACGGATGCGCCTGGCCAAGAAGTGCCTGCGCAACCCGCTGCTCAGCATCACAGAAATCTGCTTCAAAGCCGGGTTTAATAACCTGGCGTATTTCACCCGCATGTTTCACCGGCTGGAAGGTATGACGCCCACCGATTACCGGGCGCTGTGCTTGCAATAAATTAATTAGGACCCCCGGGTAATTAATTACCCGGGGGCCCTAATTAATTTATTGCAAACGAAGTTATTTGCCGGCGAAGGCCTTGGCGTCGGCTTCCGTCACGGTGTCGTCGCTCATAATGACGAGGCGCTCAACCACGTTGCGCAGCTCGCGGATGTTGCCGCGCCAGTCTAGCCCTTGCAGGTATTTCAGGGCCCCGGCGTCGATTTTCTTGGCCTTGTTGCCGTAGTCGGCGGCGATGTCGGCCAGGAATTTCTGGATCAGGTCGGGGATGTCCTCGCGGCGGTCGTTCAGAGCCGGCACCTGGAT
The DNA here is from genome assembly GCF_001816125.1 of Hymenobacter coccineus. Lineage (GTDB taxonomy): Bacteria > Bacteroidota > Bacteroidia > Cytophagales > Hymenobacteraceae > Hymenobacter > Hymenobacter coccineus. Next base: position 17,695 of record NZ_MDZA01000452.1, read on the forward strand.
GAGGATGACCGAGAGGCGGTGGTAGAGGTCTTCGCGGAAGTTCTTGTCGGCGATTTCCTGCATCAGGTCCTTATTGGTGGCGGCCAGCACGCGCACGTTCACCGAAATCTCTTTCTCGCCGCCCACGCGGGTAATCTTGCTTTCCTGCAAGGCGCGCAGCACCTTGGCCTGGGCTGAGAGGCTCATGTCGCCGATTTCGTCCAGGAACAGCGTGCCGCCGTCGGCCTGCTCGAACTTGCCGATGCGCTGCTTCACGGCCGACGTGAACGAGCCTTTCTCGTGGCCAAACAGCTCGCTCTCAATTAGCTCCGACGGGATGGCGGCGCAGTTTACTTCCACCAGGGGGCCCTGGGCGCGGGGGCTCAGTTCGTGCAGCTGGCGGGCCACCATCTCCTTGCCCGCCCCGTTGGGGCCCGTGATGAGCACGCGGGCATCGGTGGGCGCCACCTTCTCGATGGCCTTGCGCACGGCCCCCAGCGCCGCCGACGAGCCGATCATGGCCGAGCCTTTGGTGACGGAGAGCTTCTTTTTCAAGGTCTTGGTTTCCGTCACCAGCTTGGTGCGGTCCAGGGCGTTGCGCACCGTCACGAGCAGGCGGTTGAGGTCGGGCGGCTTGGGCAGGAAGTCGTAAGCGCCTTTTTTGGTGGCCTCCACGGCGGTTTCGATGTTGCCGTGGGCCGACACCATGATGAAGGCCGTGTCGGGGGCCAGCGTCTGGGCGCGGCTGAGCACCTCCAGGCCGTCCATTTTGGGCATCTTGATGTCGCAGAGCACCAGGTCGTACTTGTTTTGAATGAGCAAGTCGAGCCCGGCGGGGCCATCTTCGGCCTGGTCCACGGTGTAGCTTTCAAACTCCAAAATTTCCTTCAGCGTGTTGCGGATAGCTTTTTCGTCGTCGATGATGAGGATGCGGGGCATGGGCAGGCGAATGGCGGGAAAAAATCAGCGGCAAGAACGAGCATTTACGCGCTTTGCGTACGGCGGGGTCTTAAGTTCCGCTTAAATAAAAAGCGGCCGCTCTTGCCGAAGCAGGAGCGGCCGCCAAAACTAGGCAATGCGCCGGTAAGCCGGGTTCTGTCCGGGGCCCGGGGGCCCCGTCCCCACCATTTATCTCGGCCCGTCCTCGCGGAAAGGCTCCATCGACCTACCCGCGGACCCGGGCGGGCCGCCCGTTGCCCGCCGGCCAGAGCCAGCGCGCGTGTCCGCTTATTTGGTCTTTCAACCCCTGAGGTTTACCCAGCCGGCGTGGTTGCCCAGCCGCTGGTGCGCTCTTACCGCACCTTTTCACCCTTACCAATGAGTGAATGGGTGAATGAGTGAATTGACCTGGGGCCCCTCACTCATTCGCTCATTCGCTCATTCACCGCCCGGCGGTTCTTTTCTGTGGCACTGGCTGTCGCGGCCCGCTTGGCCGCGCCTTCCCGTTAGGAAGCAGGGTGCCCTGCGTTGCCCGGACTTTCCTCGCCGGGTTGCCCCGCCGCGGTGGAGTGGCGCACTGCTTGCGGGCAAAGGTAGGGCCCCAGCTTTTGTCTCAGGTATAGCAGGCGGCGCATGGCGCTGAGGTAACCGATTCGCGGGCCCTGGCCTTAATGAAGTAAGCCCCTGTTAGTGAGTAATGTTACGTCGTGTTCAGTAGCGCGAACTACAAAATTCGCGCTACTCCACTGGGGCCTTTAAACTAAAGCGCTGTGTTCCATCAGTCAATAATTATGGTGCAGAGCTACAAAGCGCTTAGTCCCGTCCTCCGGCTTTTAGTTGGGGTTGGCTGTACTCGCGAGCGGCGTAGACTCCAGCAGCCGGTTGGCCACCACGGCCAGCAGCACGCCCACTACTGGGGCCGCTACGTAGATCCAGGCCGCAGTCAGGTGGCCGCTCAGCAGGGCCGGGGCCAGCGAGCGGGCTGGGTTCATGGAGGCCCCGCTGAGGGGGCCGCCTACGAGGGCTTCCAGCCCCACGGTGGCGCTGATGGTTAGGCCCACCAGCAGCCCCTGCTCGTAGTAGCTCGACGTGACGCGCAGGATGATGAGCATCAGCCAGAACGTGAGCCCCACCTCCACCCAAAAAGCCGGGGCCGCCCCGTGGGCCGGCAGCGTGGCGCCCAGCGACGAGCCGGGGGGCCGCCAGCAGCCATCACGGCCCCG
>NZ_MDZA01000453.1 GCF_001816125.1 Hymenobacter coccineus
AAGCGGCGACACGCCGGCCCTGCGGCAGCACCCCGCGCCAGCGAGGGCCCCAGCTCGATGCGCCCGCGCAGCGTACCCAGCACCTCCTCGTGCTCCTCGAAGGCCAGCGGCAGGCCCGTGCGCAGCAGCCGGCGCGTGGCTTGCAGCAGCAGCTGCGTCAGCAATTCCAGCGGCCGGTGGAAGGGCGCGGCCCCGCCCGGGGCCCAGTCGGCCGGCTCGGGCAGGCGGTTCCAGGCGTAGCACAGCAGGTAGTAGAGCGTAGCGAGCGGAACGGTGGGGGCCATGTGGGCGATTGGGGAGGCGGGGCTGGTTATAAAGCAGTAGGTTTGAATTTCTCAGAAATACTATCAATGGGGTATTTTATTCCTTAACGAAATCCTTCTGGTCTAACTACAGCCAGTGCTCAAGGCACTGTTACTGACGAGGGAATGCACTGTATTTACCGTTCACCAGGTTTCCCCTATGAGCATTTTCCCAACGCAATATTCTACGCTTTCCGCCAGCGCATTGGCAACGTACGTCGGCGAGGCGTACAACATTCCCGGCCTCAAAGGTCGCTACCTACTACGCGGGGTGAGCGACACTTACTTGCTCGAAAACCAAGAGGCGAAGTACATCCTCAAAATTTACCGAGCAGCTCATCGCACCAAAGCTGAGATTGAAGGGGAGGTAGAATTGCTTAATTACCTGCAAGCCCAGGGGGCCCCAATAGCCGCTCCCCTCCCGGCCCGCACAGGAGCGTTTATAGTTTCACTTAAGGCAGCGGAAGGTGAACGCCACGGGGTACTTTTCACTTTTGCACTCGGCCGCGTGGTCGCCGACCTCAACGATGCCCAACTGAGAACAACAGGGCAAGCAATGGCCAAGCTGCACAACCTAACGGCCGACCTCACCCTGCGGCACCCGCGCCCGTGCTACGACCTGGACAGTACCCTGCGCCAGCCGCTGAAAACGGTGGCCCCCGCTTTCCACGATTATCCCGAAGGCCTCGCCTACTTGCAAAAAGTAGTGATTCAAACGGTTAGTAAGCTGGAGAATATGAACACGGTGGCGTTCAGCTATGGCTATTGTCACTACGATTTTCTGCCGAAGAACTTCCACTTCGATGCTGAAGACCGGCTTACATTTTTTGATTTCGATTTTGCCGGTACTGGGTACTTGGTCAATGACGCCATGACCTTTTTCGTGCATTACTTCCTGAACCGCATGCTGAAAGGCACATCTGCGGCAGAGAGTGCGCGTGCCTTCGCCGTATTCGTGGCCGGTTACCGCGAAGTGCGGCCCCTGACCGAAGCAGAGTTGGCAGCCATTCCCTATTTAGGCGTCGGCTTTTGGCTCTTCTACCTCGAATTTCAGTACCGCAACTTTGACGATTGGTCGAATAACTTCTTCGGGCCGCGCTACTTACGCGAACGGGTAGGTTGGATAAAGCAGTGGGTAGAATGGTACTGCGATTTTGATTGACATCACAGCAACTCGCCCAGTCAACGCCTTTCATCCCGTCCATTTCACGGGCTGTCCGCGGTCGTTTTCAACAGTTAAACGACGTTGGACTTGCTGGCCGTTCTCTGCAAAACACTCCCTCTTAGTGCAGCGTGGAGCCCCGCCCTCGCACTTCCCCGCTACTCCAGCATCCCCCGCAGCTTGCGGAGCTGGGCGGCGGCCGTGGCGGGCTCGTCGCGCCAGTAGTCGGCCAGCAGGGGCCCTATTTCCTGCTCGATGACGAGGCTCAGCCAGGCTGCGGGCGCGGGCAGCGGGCCGGGCGGCGGCACGAAGTAGCTGTGGCCCAGGGCAAAGTCGGGCCCCAGGCCGGGGTCGTCGCCGATGGTTTGGTTGAGGGCAGCGAGGCGGGTAGTCAGGCGCTCGGCCAGGGGCCCGGGTACGCCGTGGGCGGCCAGCAGCGCCCGCAGCGGGGCCCCGAACTGCGGCCGCAGCTCCACCACGGCAAAGCGGCGGCGCAGGGCGTAGTCGAGCGGGCTCAGGGAGCGGTCGGCCAGGTTGAGGGTGGCGACGACGAATAGGTTCTCGGGCACGAAGAAGCGCGGGGCCTCGGGCGGGGCGTAGGGCAGGCGCAGGGCGTGGGCGGGGCCCCGCTTGTCGGCTTCGAGCAAGCCCAGCAGCTCGCCGAAAATGCGGGCCACCTGCCCACGGTTCAGCTCGTCGATCAGCAGCACGTAGGGCCGGGCGGGGTCGGCGGCGGCGCGCTGGCACAGCAGCGGCAGCACGCCCGGCACCAGCCGGAACTGGCCCCGGTCGTCGGGCCGGAAGCCGAGCACAAAGTCCTCGTAGCCGTAGCTGGGGTGGAACTGCACCAGCTCCAAGCGGCTCTCGTCGCGGGCCCCGAGTAGCAGCCAGGCCAGCCGCCGGGCCAAGAAGGTTTTGCCCGTGCCTGGGGGCCCTTGCAGCAGCAGGTTGCGGCGGCGGGCCAAGCCGGCAAGGGCCGCATCCAGCTCATCTTCAGCAATCAGCAGCTCGGCCAGCGCCTCAGCTTTGGTATAAGGCTCAGCAGGCGCGGCGAGCGAGTTAGCGGGCGCGTAGGGCGCCGTGGGCTCAGCGGCCGGCGTGGGGGCGGCCGGCTCGGGGCCCCGAGGTAGAGGCCGTCGGCTGGCTCGGTGGCGTCGTCGGCGTGGCCGGGGGCCAGCACGGGGCGCTTGGTGCTGATGGTGAAGTCGAGGGCTTCGAGCACGGCGTTGGTGGGCGTGCCGGCGGGGTGGGGCCAGCGGGCAGCGGCGTCGCCGGTGGCCAGGCGGTGGGCCCACTCGGCCACGGCGCGAGGCGGGTAGCGGCGGCTGCGGTACACCAGCTCGTACACGGTGCTGGGCGGCAGCGGGGCCCCGGCCCGGTCAATCTGCCGCAGCGCGCGCAGCACCAGCTCGCGGGTGAGCGGCGGCACGGCGGCAGAAACAACGGGTGCGGGAGAGGCGGCGGCCATGCGGCAAAGTACGGGGCCCGGCCGCGCCCGGTGGCGGCGGGGCCCCGGGCAGGCACAAAAAAATCCCGCCGGGCGGGGCGGGATTTCTTTTGTGCAATGAGCAATTGCCAGCGAGCAGTGAGCAATTATCAGGGAGTAATTACCGCGCATTGGCAACTATTCATTGATGATTGCTCACTGCTCATTGATAACTATTAATTGATTTACGGGGCTACCGTGAAGGTGCGCGTAACCGAGTTGTAGGGCCCCGGGAGCAGGGTGCCGCTGTTGTCGACCAGCTCCAGCTTGACGGTATTTTCGCCGGCGGGCAGGCCTTCCATCTGGAAGGGCAACCAATTATCAATCATGAACTCGGTGCCGTTGATGGTGGCGCGCACCTTGTTGCCGCCCGAATCGAGGGTGGTGTTCACGAGGTAGAAGTCGAGCATGATCTTCTTGGCATCGGCGCCCGAGTACGTGTCTTTGGGCCGGCTGTAGAACAGGTTGGGCTTATTGACGTCGATAATCGGCTCGGCCGGGGCGGGCGCGTTGCCCACGTTGATGATGCGCAGGTCGTAGGCGCCGCGCTGCTTCAGGCTCTCGTGGTACGAGCGCGAGAGGAAGGACAGCACCACGTGCTGGCCGTCGGCCACGGGCTTGCTGAAGGCAGTTTCGTAGTGGGCGGTGTAGGGCATGTTGTCCACGATGTTGTGGATGTGCTGGCCCTTGGCCGAATTGGCCATCTGGGCCATCTCGGGGCCCCCGCTCATTTTGGTGAGGATGAAGTTGCTGATCTGGTAGTTGAAGCGCACGTCGCCGCTGGGCACGGTGGCCCCCGACGGCGGCGACGCCAGCCGCATCTGCGCCTCTGGGAACTTGGGCGAGTCGCTGAACGGCGTGAGGCGGATGCCGTTCTTCTCCATCGCGTCGGCCTTCATGCCGCCGCTTTGGGTGGCGGTGGGGCTGGTGATGGGCACCGAAGAATTAACGGAGGAGGCAGCGTCGGTCGACGAGCGGCTGGTGTCGCAGGCCGTGGCGGCGAGCAGGCCCAGGGCCAGCGGCAGGCCGGTGGGCAACCAAGAGGCTAAGCGGTTTTTCATAAGGATGCGATACGGTGTTTATCAGGAAAGTGCAAAAGGCGAAAGAATGAGCGCGCAGCAAGCAATAGCTGCGCGAATAACGCAATACTTTGGCATTCGCGGGCGCAACCGCCGCAAAACCAACCGCTGCCGTTGCCGGTTTCTTACCTTGCGGCCCGGTTTTGTCCACCCTGGCTAAGCCGGACCGCGTTTTTATTCATCCGTTTCATTCCCTGATTTTTGGCCATGCAAGACCAGCTCCTGGACCAGATTCCGTCCCTCGACCTCGCCGATTTCCGCTCCGGCGACCCGCAGCGCAAGGCCCGCTTTGTGCAGCAGCTCGGCGCAGCCTACCAAAGCATTGGCTTCGTGGCCCTGAAAAACCACGGCCTCAGCGACGCGCAAACCAAGGAGTTGTACGCCAACGTGCAGGCGTTTTTCCAGCTGCCCGACGCGGCCAAGCAAGCCTACGAAAAGCCGGAGCTGGCCGGCCAGCGCGGCTACATCAGCAAGGGCAAGGAACACGCCAAGGGCCGCAACACCGGCGACCTCAAGGAATTTTACCACGTGGGCCAGGAGGTAGAAGACGCCACCGACCCGGTGAAAGGCGACTACCCCGACAACATCTGGCCCACGGAAGTACCTGGTTTTCATGACAGTACCTTTAATGCCTACCGCACGCTGGAGGCCGCCGGCCAAGACGTGCTTCGCGCCATTGCCCTGTACCTGGAGCTGCCCGAAAACTACTTCGACGACAAGGTGCGCCACGGCAACTCCATCCTGCGGCCCATTCACTACTTCCCGATTGAGGACCCCGACGCGGTGCCGGCCGACGCCGTGCGCGCCGCCGAGCACGGCGACATCAACCTAATTACCCTGCTGATGGGCGCCAGCGCCGACGGCCTCCAGGTACTGCGCCGCGACGGTGAGTGGATTGCCATTACGGCCCTGCCCGACCAGATCGTGGTGAACGTGGGCGACATGCTTCAGCGTCTCACCAACGGCGTGCTGCGCAGCACCATCCACCGGGTGGTGAACCCGCCGCGCGAGAAAATGAACACTTCGCGCTACAGCATTCCGTTCTTTATGCATCCGCGCTCGGAGATGAGTTTGGCTGCTTTGCCGCACCTCGTCACGGCCGACAACCCCAAGAAAGAGGCCGACATCACAGCCGGCGAATTCCTGAACGAGCGCCTGATTGAGTTGGGCTTAAAAAAGAAATAATTATCTTTTTTGACATTCCGCAAAAGACCGCCCGGGGCCCCGGGCGGTCTTTTTTTGTGAAGTTCCGGCCGGCTGGAGGCGGGGCCCCATTATCTTCGAAGCCTGCCATTCCCGCCCGTTCGTGCCGCCCCTGCCCCCCGTTCCCCGTTCGTATCCTGTGCCGCTGCGGCGGGGCGGCCGCCGCCTGCGCCGGACGCGGAACTTCATTTTTCTGAAGGACGTGGCCGCGCTGGCCTGCACGGCCTTCGGGGGCCCCTCGGCGCATCTGGCCATGATGTTCCGGCTGCTGGTGGAAAAGCGCCGCTACATCACCGCGGCCGAGTTGCTGGAGCTGCAGGCCCTGTGCGCACTGCTGCCGGGCCCCACCTCCACCCAAACCGTGACCGTGATTGGCTACCGGCTGGGGGGCCCCAACCTGGCCTACCTCACGCTGCTGGTGTGGGTACTGCCGGCCACGCTGCTCATGACCTTGGCCGCCCTCACCCTCAGCCGCTTGAACCCCGCGCTGGTGGCAGCATTGGTGCAGTTTGTGCAGCCAGTGGCGGTGGGCTTCGTGGCGTTTTCGGCCTACCGCATCGGAGAAAAAGTGATTCAGACCAAAACGGCCGTGGGCCTCACCGTGGCCTCGGCCATGCTGGCCTATTTCTTCCAGTTGCCGTGGGTGCTGCCGGTGCTGCTGCTGGCCGGCGGCGCCGTGACCACGGTGCGCTACCGCAAGCACGCCATTGAAACGGAGAAGAAACCGCTGCAAGTGGAGTGGGCCAATTTTCTGCTTTGGCTGGGCATTTTGGTGGGCGCGGCGCTGCTGGGGCACTACACGCGCTGGCTGCCGGTGCGGCTGTTCGAGAACTTCTACCGCAACGGCTCGCTGGTGTTCGGAGGCGGGCAGGTGCTGGCCCCGCTGCTATTCGCCGAGTTCGTCGAGTTCAAGCACTACCTCACGCCGCCCGAGTTTTTGTCGGGGCTGGGCATGGTGCAGCTGGTGCCGGGGCCCAACTTTTCCATCGCCGCCTACATTGGGGCCCTGGCCATGCGGGCGCAGGGCAGCGGCAGCACCGGCCAGGTGCTGGGGGCCCTGGTGGGCACGGCGGGCATCTTCCTGCCGGGTACTTTCCTGATTTTCTTCGTGTTGCGCTTCTGGGCCCGGCTGCGGCAGTACCGGGTAGTAAAGGCCTCGCTCGAAGGCATTAACGCCGTGAGCGCCGGGCTGGTGTGCGCTGCCACGCTGCTCCTCTACCACCCCCTCCCCGACCGGCTGCTGACCTTGCCCTGGCACTGGCACCTGGGCCCCATCGCCGCCGTGCCCCTGAACCCGCTGCTGGTGGGCACCACCTTTTTGCTGCTGCTTTGGGAGCGGGTGCCGGCCGTAGTGCTGGTGGCGGTAGCGCTGGGCGCCGGGGCCCTGGCGGGGTAGGCTCTAGTTATCGGTTGCTCATTATTAGTTATCAGGAGCAGCACAGGCAACTGATAATGAGTAATTAAAATTAGTATCCCGGCCGGTGCCAGTGCTGGGCTCCGTCTTCGCTGAGCAGGTTGCCGGCCATGCGCTCGCCCAGCTCGTGGGTGAGTACGGTGAGGCCTGGGCTCCAACACACTTCCAGATCGGGCTCGCCCAGGGCCTCAAACTTGGCCCACCACAGCGCCGGCGGGTGGCAGTCGGGGCGGTAGATGTTGGCCGTTTCGGCCACTATCACCGCTTTGCCCGGGAAGAGCTGGCGCGCGGCGGCCAGCAGGGCGGGGATGTCGTTATCAAAGTAAATGTTCAGCCCCACCACGTCGAGCAAATCGGCGCGGCCTTGCTGCCAAGTGTGGCAGCCGTGGGCCTCGGCCACGGCGTCGGGCCGGCCCAGCACGGTGGTGAAAGGCCGGGCCTGGTCGGCGTAGGGCACGGCGGGGTCCCAGCCCCAGGGCTCGCTCATGGCCGTGCGGCAGGCGGGGTCGCCGGCCTTGAGGCCCTGGGCAATGGCAATGGTGATGGCGCTGGTTTGCCGGTACACCTCCCACCAGCTGCGGCCGCCGAAGGGCCACTGGCGGCTTTGGGGCGCCGCCACCCAATCGGTCCAAATGCCCAGCTCCACGCCCACGTTGTAGCTGCGAAACGCACCTGGGTAGCGCTGGGCAATTTGCTGGGCCAAGTCGTGCATCATGGCCGCGGCCCGGCCGTCCCAAAACATGGCTTCGTCAATCCACTCCGGCAAGCCGTAGTGGTTAAGCACCAACTCGATTTGCCCTTGGCCGACGGCTTGCAGCCGGTCCAGCCAGTGGTAATCGGGGGCCCGGTTTTGCTCGTCCCACAGCACCGTGTCGCGGAAGCGCGTCAGGCCCATTTGGCGGGCGCGGGCGTAGTGGAACTCCAGGTGCTCGACGTGGCCCGTGGCCCGGGTGTTGGAGAAGTGCAGCGGCTGGCCGTCGTCGCCCCGCCCGCGCACCACGCTGCCATCGAAGCACATGCCGTAAACCATGAAATTTGGAATTGAGAAGGATGGGTGCGCAATGGACAGCTAGCGGCAAGGCCGGGGGCCCTAGGTCGGGGGCCCTAGGCCGGCCGCGCCGCCGCCTCCAAGTAGCGCACCCGCGCTGCCTCTAGGGCCGCCACAATGGCGGCCCGCTGGGCCAGCAACTCCGCTCCCACCGCCGGGGCTCGCCGGAACAGGCGCAGCGCCCGCAGCCGCCGCAGCCGGGCCGCCAGCTCCACTCCGTAGCCCAGGGCGTAGAAGCCACTGATGGGCAGGCTGAGTACGTACAGCGCCGTCAGCCACCAGCGCTGCGTGAGCCAGTGCTGCACGGCCGCGGCCTGCAACCCGTAGAACAGCGGAAACACCACCAGGCCCACCCCCATCATCACCGCCGCCCGAAATTCGGGCTCGGTGGACGTCACGCGCTCAGCTACAAGCGACGGCAGCCGGTAGGGCAGGTAGTTGTTCAGCACCCCGTACAGCCACACGGGCAGGCCCAAGGCCAGGTTCACGAGGCCCGCCAGGCGGCCGCGGCGCTGCTCATCCAAGGCCGCGTCGTCGAGGCCGTGGCGGCGCAGGGCCCCCAGGTAGTCGGCGAGCTGGGTGCGCACGGCAGCGAGGCGGGCGGGGTCGTGCTGCTCGAAGTAGGCCACGGCTTGCAACAGCGTGCGCCCGAGCTGGAAGTTGTCGTAGAGCGTATCCGGGTCGTCGTCGGGGTTGAGGTGGTCGCCAAACGTGCGCTCAATCTGCTGGCCCAGGGCGTCGCTAGCCGCGTCGTGGCTGATGACGAGGCGCCGCTCCAGCGCCTGGCGGATGGCGGCCGTCAGGGCATCGGCGGCCTCGTCGGGGCTGGCGGCGTAGGCCGCGGCGTAGTCGGCCACCCGGATGGGCGGGGCCACGTTCAACAGCACGTCGGAGCGAAACCGCGTGGGGTCGAAGTAGTTGATGCCCACCGGCAGCACGTGCAGGCCCAGCTGGAAGTTGTGCTGGGCCTCGGCCCCCAGCGCAATGCGGGCGGCCCCGGTTTTGAGCGGGCGCAGCTTGCGCTCGTTCAGGCTGATGCCTTCGGGGAAAATCATGATGGCCCGGCCCTGCCCCAGGTAGTCGTAGCACTTGCCGAAGGCGGCTTCGTTTTGGGCGTGCAGCTCGGCCGCGTTCAGGGCCCGGCCGCTGGCGGCGGCGGCAGCTTCGGCGTCCTGCCGGCGGTAGATGGGCAGGCAGTTTACCGACTCAAAAACGGCCCGCGACACCGGGTTCTTGAAGAACGTGCTCTTGGCCAGGAAGGCCGCCGGCCGGGGCATGTGGGCGGCCACCAGCAGCGGGTCCATCAGGGTGTTGGGGTGGTTCACGGCCAGCAGCAGGGGCCCCGGCAGCGCCAGGCGCTTGCGGTGGCGCACCTCGCGCGCCGGAAAAACACGCGCAGCGACGCCTGCACGATGGGCTTCATGATGTGGTAGGCCAGCATAGGAAGCAAAATACGGTGCCGCCGGGTAAAGCGCCGGGGCAGCCAGTCTGGGGGCCCGAACGTACCCGCCGCAAAGGGCCACAGGCAGACGCAACGCCTTGCTTTTCGCCTGCTTCCAACGGGCAAAGCGGGGGTTAAGAACAGGCTACCTGGCCCGAACCTGGGCCAGCTTTGGCGCGCCGGTGGTTACTTGCCGGCTCAATTGCCCCAGTTTTTTCTTTTTAGATATGCGCGCTGCCTTGCTTGTTGTTGGTTTGCTATTGGCCGGGGCCCCGGCCTCGCTCCGGGCCCAAACGCCCGAGACCCCGCCGCCCGCCGCGGCTCCCGCGGGGCCCTACGCAGCCCTCAAAAGCGAAGTAGCGGTGGCCGTGGCGGCCCACACGCCCCAAGCGCCGGCCCTCACCGAGCGGCTGTACCGGCTCAACCCAAACGACGAGCAGGTGTACACCGACCTAATGGGCATTTACGAAGCGGAGAGCGCCGCCCCGGCCCTGCTGGCATTCTTCAACAGCCGGCTGCCCACGGCCCTGCCCACCCCCAAGGCGCAGGGCTACTTGCACCTGTACGCCGGCATTCTGTCCATGCAGCTCGGGCAACTCGTGGATGCCCGGCCGCACTTCGTACAGGCCAAAACGCAGCTGCGCAAAGTCCTGAAGCCCAACGACCCAGCGTTCCGCATCATCCAGCAGGGCCTGGGCGAGGGCACACCGCGCCGCTAACGCGCTTTGGGGGTGTACCCCGCCTTGTAAAACGGAGTGGCACTCCGTTAATCGTTCGCACGGCAACGGAATGCCACTCGTTTTACAATCCTTCCATACCGGCTGCAAACTGCCCATTAGGGCCCCGGCGGGCTACGCGGCGGCCAGCACCTCGGGGTCGTTGTGGGCAGGCGAGTTCACGCGCTTCGTGATTTCGTACTCGCGCATGGCGGCCGCGTCGTAGGGCACGAGCAGCTGCTGGTGGGCGGCGGGGCCCAGGCCGTCGTCGAGCCAGGCGCGCTCAGCCTCGGGGCCTGGCAAGATGACCGGCATGCGGTTGTGCAGCTTGGCCATCAATTCATTGGGCTCCGTTGTGACGATGGTGAAGGTGGGGCGCAGCTCGCCGGTGGCGCGGTCGAGCCACTCATCCCACAGCCCAGCGAAGGCAAACGGGGCCTCGTCGCGCAGCAAAATGCGGTGCGGCACCTTGCCAGCGGGCAGCGCCTGCCACTCAAAAAAGCTGTCGGCCAGCACCAGGCAGCGGCGGCGCGCCAGCAGCTGCCGGAAGCTGGGCTTCTCGGCCAGCGTTTCGGCGCGGGCGTTGATGGGCTTGGGGCCCGCGGCGGGGTCGCGGCTCCAGCTGGGTACCAGGCCCCAGGCAATCAGCTGGATGCGGCCGGGCGCGGCGTTCGTAATAATGGGCAGCTGCTGCGAGGGTGCGGCGTTGTAGGTAGCCAGCGCGGGCGCGTCAAAAGCGGCGTCGAAGCGCTTTTCGGCCATGGGGGCGGGAGTAATGAAGGTGTAGCGGCCACACATAAAATCGCAGATTTTGCAGATTAGTTGGATTTCGCAGATTTTAGGGGCCCCGGGCGCGGGTGCTGGGGCCCCTCACGCCGCCTGTGCCGGGGCCCTGAATGCTGCTGGTTCTTTTACGGGCAACCCGCCAAAATGGCCAAAAAGCAAACCGGCCACCCCTTCCCCGCCATGGCAGGAAAAAGGTGGCCGGCTACATCGCCCGGTGGCGGCGCTAAGCGTCTACCTGGCTAGGTTTCGAATCTACGAGATCCAACAAATCTGCAAAATCTGCGATTAAGCTTTGTACAGTTTCTCGTAGTACTCCTTGGCCATGCGGGCGCTTTCGAACGCGGGCTCCACGTCCTTCATGGCGGTTTTCACCACTTTCAGGAAGTCCTTGGGCTGGTCGTAGTAGAGTGGCAGCACGTGGTTTTCGAGCACATCGAGCAGGGCGGTGGCTTCGGCGTCGTCTTTCACATCATCGGGCTGGTCCACGGGCGAATGGGGAATGACGAAGCCGTTCTCGCCGTCGCGGATGAACTCGGGAATCCAGCCGTCGGCGATGCTCAGGTTCACCGAAGCGTTCATGGCGGCGGTCATGCCGCTGGTGCCGCTGGCCTCGCGCGGGTAGCGGGGCGTGTTCAGCCAAATGTCGGAGCCCTTCTTCAGCTCGGCCGACAGCTCCAGCTCGTAGCCGACGAGCACGGCGCAGTTGGGCAGGTTTTTGGTGCGCTCAATCAGGCTGTTGAACACGTCGATGGCGCCCTGGTCGAGCGGGTAGGGCTTGCCGGCCCAAATGATCTGGATGGGGTGCTTGGCGTTAGTGGCCAGGGCCACGAAGCGCTCGAAGTGGCGCAGAATCAGGTCGGCGCGCTTGTAGGCGGCGAAGCGGCGGGCCCACACAATGGTCAGCACCTCGGGGTCGAAGATGTTGCCGGTCTGGTCGGCCACCACCTTGAACAGGGCCTTTTTCAGCTCTTGCTTGCGGGCCAGCAGGGCCCCGTCGTTCTTGCTTTTTAGGGCCCCGGCCAGCTGTGGGTCGCGCCAGTAGGTACCGTTCTGGCTGTTGGTGATGGGGATGATGGGGCAGATGCCTTCGTAGTGGCCCCACATTTCGTTGGCCACCTCGCCGTGCACCTTGCTCACGCCGTTGGCGCGGCGCGCGAAGCGCAGGGCCGTGAGGGTGTAGTTGAGCGTAGTGCCGTCGAGGCGGGCCACCCGGCGGATTTCGTCCTCCGGCACGGGCCCGAAGAAGCTCATGTCGGTGAGCAGCTTCATGGGGCGCTCCTCGTTGCCGGCCAGCTCGGGCGTGTGCGTGGTGAAGACAAGGCGCTTTTGCACCTCCTCTAGCTTGCGACCGTGCTTCTCGTAGAGGTAGAAGGCCAGCGGCAGGCCGTGGCCCTCGTTGAGGTGGTACACGTCGGTTTGGCGGTTCAGCACGTCGAGCAGCTTGCCGCCGCCCACGCCCAGCAGAATGGCCTGGGCCACACGCGCCGCCGCGTCCGGGTCGTAGAGGTGGTGCGAGATGGTGCGCGAGATGTAGTCGTTCTCCGGGATGTCGGTGGTTAGGAAGAACATCGGCGCCGTGCCGAACACCTCCGGGGCCAGGTACAGAGCCCGCACGTGCACGTCGGCCCCGTGGATGGTGATGGGGAACAGCAGCCCCGTATCTTGCAGGTACGAGTAGCTCTTCTGCGTGTAGTCCACGCGCAGGGTCTGGTCGGGGTTGCGGCCCTGGTCGTAGTAGCCGTAGCTCCACAGAATGCCGATGCCCACCAGGTTCTGCTTCAGCTCGTAGGCCGAGCGCATGTGCGAGCCGGCCAAAAAGCCCAGGCCGCCGGAGTAGATTTTCAGCGCCTGGTCGAGCGCAAACTCCATTGAGAAATACGCCGCCGCCTGCTTGTACTTGGCCGCGGGCGCGTAGGGTTTAAACGTGAATTCCATGAAAGAGCTGCTGGGGTGAAGAAGAAGCACGAAGGTAGCGGCGGGCCGGGGCCCCACGCGGCCGCAAGGTGCGCACGGCCGCGCAAAAAGGAAGCGGCAACCGAACAAAAAGCCGGTTGCCGCTCCGTTTTATCGCTGCGCGATGGATACTACTATATAAGGAGTGGTTTGCACTGCGGTTAGCGCAGCGCCACCTCGCGCACTTGCCCGCCAATGCCCCACACGAGGAGCCAGCGGCGCACGGCCTCGGCCTGGGGCCGCTCGCCAAACGTGCCCACGAGCACGCGGCTGCGCTGGCGGCCATCGAGCAGGTCGTTGGCTAATTCCACGTGCACGTTGGGGTCGAGGGATTGAATTTTGGTCAGCACCGACTGCGCATCGGCCGTCGTGGCAAACTCGCCCACCTGCACTTCAAACGCGGCCGGGGCAACTGCGAGTGCCGGCGTCGGAGTTGCCAAGGGCATAGCAGCAGCCACCGGGGCCACTACGGGCACAGCAACGGCAGCCAACGGGGCCGCCACGGGCACAGCGGCGGCTACCATTGGGGCCACGTCGGCAGCGGCGGGGTCTACGGTGTAGGTCGTGAACGGGGCGTGGGGGTGCGGGTCGCCCAGGCACAGGGCCAGCAGGTTGTCGGGGGCGGTGGTGGGGCCCAGGGGGGTTTCGGAATCCACTACTTCGGCCACGATGGTGGTGGCGCCCAGTTCTTGCAGGTTCAACTCGCGGCTGGCTTTTTCGCTCAGGTCGATGATGCGGCGGTGGCGGAAGGGGCCCCGGTCATTCACGCGCACCACCACCGAGTGGCCGGTGAGCACGCTGGTTACCCGCAGGCGGGTGTTGAAGGGCAGGGTTTTGTGGGCGCAGGTGTAGGCGAAGCGGTTGTAACGCTCGCCGTTGCCGGTTTCCATGCCCTGGAAGTATTTGCCGTACCAGGAGGCCCGGCCGCGCAGCACCATGTTGGTGCTGATTGCGTGGGGCTCCTGCACGTGCTTGCACATGTGGGTGTGGGCAATACGGCGCACCCGGGACGAACGCTTGGTTCGGGCCGAGCTAGGCAAGCTCAACAATAACGATAAGAGTAAAACGAAGGCAGAAGCAGAACTACGAAATAATTGCATCGATGGCATAGGGTGGTGAATGAGTCAAAATTACCCGCCTCGCCCAAGCGCTGCTAAGAATTAGGGCCCCGCTGCCAAGCCGACTAGCTTAAAAATTGTCCTTTTTGTAGAAAACTTGCACAAAATTCATCCGTTTACTAAAAAGCAAAAGCCGCCCGAGGCGCCGGGAAGCCAACTTTTCAAAAAACCAGTCCACTGGGGGCACCACGTCACAAAATGAGATTATGCGACGGGTGCAAAATTTTGGCCTTGGCAGCCGCACTAAGCGGTTTGCCGGGTTGCACAAGTCGCCTTTATTTCGTAATGCCTGAAGTGCCACTTTAAGGCCCGGGCCCCGGCAGGGGCCCCAGGTTTTGGGGGCCCCGCCCGGGGGCAGCACGGGGCCCCGGCGCTACCTTTGCCCCATGGATTTTGGCCGCTTGCCCGACCTGCGCTACGTCAACTTTGGCCTGCCCCCCGACCACCCCGACACGGCCCCGCTGCTGGCCCGCGCCCGCCCGGCGCAGCCCCAGCCGCCGGCCCTGTACGTGGGCTGCCCCATCTGGACGAACAAGGACTGGCTGGGCTCGTACTTCCCGCTCGGCATCAAGGAGCCCGAGTACCTGCACTACTACGCCCGGCAGTTCAACAGCCTGGAGCTGAATACTACCCACTACCGCATTCCCGACGCGCCCACCGTGCGGCGCTGGCGGGCGGCGGTGGGGCCCGGCTTCAAGTTTTGCCCCAAGCTGCCGCGCAGCATCAGCCACGAGCGCGAGCTGTTCCAGACCGACGACCTGGTGGTGCCCTTCGCCCGGGCCATCGAGGAAATGCAGGATACGTTGGGCTGGGCCTTTTTGCAGCTGCCGCCGCACCTGGGCCCCGAGCACCTGCCGCGGCTGGAGCGCTTCCTGCTCGACTGGCCCGCCGCTGTGCCGCTGGCCGTGGAGCTGCGCCACCCCCGCTGGTTTGCCGACCGTGGCCTGGCCGACGCCGTGTTTGCCACCTTGGAAGCGTTGAACAAAACGCTGGTTATCACGGATGTGGCCGGGCGGCGCGACGTGCTGCCCATGCGCCTGACCACCCCTACGGCCTTCGTGCGCTTCAACGGCCACGGCCTGCACAGCACCGACTACCAGCGCGCCGACGCCTGGGCCGAGCGCCTGGCCGCCTGGTACGCCCAGGGCCTGCACGCGGCCTACTTCTTCATCCACCAGCGCGACGTGCGCCACGCCCCCATCTGGACGCAGCACTTCCTGGCCCGCATGCGGGAACTGACGGGCATTGTGGTGGCTCCGCCGGCCATCATTCCGCAGGCGGTGCAGGGCAGCTTGTTTTAGCCAGTCCCCCGCGGCGGGGCCCCAGCGCTCCCATCGCTGCCGTGGGCAGTGTTGGCTCTCAGTGCCGTGTCGAGGTTCCGCGTTATCTTGACCCCAACTCTTTCCCCTTGCCCTACCCGGCTATGAAAACCGCCTTACTGGGCAGCGCGCTGCTTCTGACGCTCGCCGCTTGCCGCAAAGATTTGCCCGATCCTGCGCAGCCGGACTATGCCGACTGGTACGCGCTGCGGGCCCCCGACAACCGGTCCGTGGAAGCAGTGGCCGGCGACCTCGACGGGAAGTTGGTCATTACCACGGGCTACGCCGTCTACCAAACCACCGACCGCGGCAAAACGTGGCAGAAAGGCGATTATCAGAATAACCTCAAACTGGTTGGCTTCGCCTCGCGCCAAGACACGCTCATCAGCTTAGCGGGCCAAGAGTTGGGCTCACCTGATGACGTAGCCTATGCCACTAGCCCAAACTACTACAGCCTCGACCAGGGGCTGACTTGGCGGAAATACCGCGACTGGAGAAGGTATAATACCGAGCTACGCGTGGCCCGCAACCGCGTGGCTGCGGCGTCGGGCACGGTGTACAGCATCGACATTCTGCTAACGCCAATCACCTCCGTCAGCAATTACGTCGAAACGGTGGGCATCAAATCCACTACAGGCCGCCAGTTGACCCTACCCAACGACCACCAAATCACGAGCTTGTACTTCGATGCCAAGTCGCGGCTGTACGTGGCGGCCTCGGCGGCGCTCTGCGGCCGCCGGGAGAATTTCGCTTTTTGCGGCGAGCAAAACGGTGTGCTCTACGTTTCGAAAGCCCCGCAGCCCTAGCGGCTTTACCCTCCTGGTAGGGGCCCCAGCGCCGCCCAGGCTGCTCCGGTGCGGCGCTGGGGCCCTAATTCCTTAACCCGCGCTTGGGGCGCGCTGCGCCAGCAGGGGCCCCAACACGGCCCACACGTTGTCGGCCAGAATTTGCTGGCCGGCGGCGTTGGGGTGCACGCCGTCGGCCAGGTTCAGGTCGCGGTGGCCGAGCACGCCTTCGAGCAAGAAGGGCACGAAGGCCGCGCCAAACTGCTGGGCCAGCGGCCGGAACACGGCCTTGAACTCGCCGGCATAGCGCACCAGGCGGTGGTTGCCCAAGGGGCTAACGTTGAAGGGAAATTCCAGCCCGGCCACCACCAGCTGCGCCGCCGGCAGCGCCTCCCGCACGGCCTCCAGAATGGCCTGCAAGTTGGCGCTGGTGTCGGGAATGGGCACGCTCCGGATGCCGTCGTTAGCCCCCAGGGCCAGCACGAACACGTCGGCGGGCTGGCGGGCCAGCGCAGCGGCCAGGCGGGCGCGGCCGCCGGCGGTGGTATCGCCGCTCACGCCGTAGTTGAGGACCTTGTAGGGCAGCTGCGCTGCGTCAATCTTTTGCTGCACGAGGGCGGGGAAGCTGGCGGCCGCGGGCAGGCCATAACCGGCGGTGAGGCTGTCGCCGAAAAAAAGAATATTCTTCATAAGTGCTTTTTTAACGTAGCGGGGGCCCCGGAGGTGCCAGCCCAACGGCCCGGGCGGGCGGTTTTTTGCCAGTGGCCCGGTAGCCGTTATGCTGGATTGAAAGGGCCGTAACGAGTGCCGGGTAGCGGCTCAACGAAGCATAGATTACCGGGCAGTTGGCGCAAGGCCGGCCGCTCGGGCCAGCTGCTACCAGCCGTTATTTGCCGGGCCCCAGCCATTCGAGGGCGAAGAAAAACAGCAGCTGCACCGCGTAGAGCAGCGGCGCCAGGGCGTTGGTTTTCACGAACCGGGCGCGGTTGAACAGCATTTGGGCCAGGCAGGCGAGGATGAACCAGTCGCGGAAGTTGCGGAACGGGATGACGCCCGCCGTCCAGTGCCAGAAATCGAAGCGGCCGGCGGGTATCTCCACGCACAGGTCGAAGCCCACCATCAGCAGGGCCGCCACCAGGGTGCGGGCCAGCTCGCCCAGGGGCAGGCGGTGGGCCAGCACGCCGGCCAGGTAGGTCATCATCACCCAGTTAACGCCGATGAGCGGGGGCACGTCGAGCCACTTGGGGCCCAGCGTTTCACCGTAGGCGTAGTTGCCGAACAGCTTGCCCGTGTGCACGCCAATGACCTCGGCCGCGAAGCCCAGCAGGCCCACGGTGAGGCAAAACTGCCAGAACGAGGCGTTGCGCTCCGGCTGAAATGCCACCAGCAGCCCCGTGCTCAGCAGCAGCGTGAGGGGCGTGAAGCGGAGGTAAAACCCGGGATCGTGCGAGAAGAGCAGCCCCACCAGCCCCGTGGCGTGGAAGAGCAGCACCAGCCCCTGCGCTACCCGCAGCCGGGTGGTATTGGCCGCCAGCGGCGGAAAAGAATCGGACATCAGCAAAGGCTAGAAATTACGGCGGGCCGGGGCCCCCAGCAAAATTAGCGCAAATGCCGGCCGGTTCGGTTCGGCGGCTGTGGCCGACCTTTGCGGGCATGATTCTCCGCGCCGACCACCTCGTCAAAAAATACAAGGCCCGCACCGTCGTCAACGACATGAGCGTGACCGTATCGCAGGGCGAAATTGTGGGGCTGCTGGGGCCCAACGGCGCCGGCAAAACCACCTGCTTCTATATGATGGTGGGCATGGTGAAGCCCAACGGCGGCCGCATTTATTTGGACGACACCGAAATCACGACCATGCCCATCTACCAGCGCGCGCGCCTCGGGGTGGGCTACCTGGCCCAGGAGGCCAGCGTGTTTCGCGACCTGAGCGTGGAGGAAAACATCCTGGCGGTGCTGGAAATGACCAGCATGCCCAAAAAAGCGCGCCTCGACAAGATGGAGGAGCTGCTTAACGAGTTCAGCCTGACGCATGTGCGCAAAAACCTGGGCAAGGTGCTGAGCGGCGGCGAGCGGCGGCGCACCGAAATCGCCCGGGCCCTGGCCGTCGACCCCAAGTTCGTGCTCCTCGACGAGCCCTTCGCTGGCGTCGACCCCATCGCCACCGAGGAAATCCAGGGCATCGTTTCCAAGCTCAAGCACCGCAACATCGGCGTGCTCATCACCGACCACGACGTGAACTCCACCCTCAGCATCGTGGACCGCGCCTACCTGCTTTTCGAGGGCAAGCTCCTCAAAGCCGGCACCGCCGAAGACCTGGCCGGCGACGAAACCGTGCGTCGCGTGTACTTGGGCAAGAATTTCGAGCTGAAGCGCAACGTGTAATTTTTCTTTAATGTGAGGAATGTGGATGATGTGAAGATGTGGGGAATTCAGGGCCCCCAGGCCGCACCACCTGGGGCCCCTCACCGCCTACTTTCCCACATCTTCACATCTCCTAATTTCTCACATTAAAAATCGTGCTCGACCAGCTCCTATCCGCCGCCGTGCAGCTTGAGAGCCGCCCCCGGCTGGCGCGGGTGCGGGCCGAGCCGCACGCCGTGCAGGCGAGGTGCTGCGCGAGCTGCGACGCCGGGCCCGGGGCACCGAGTGGGGCCGCCGCTACGGCTTTGCCGAGGGCCCCGGGGCGGCGGAATTTGCCCGGCGCGTGCCGGTGAGCACCTACGAGCAGCTGTACCCGGCGCTGGAGCGCGTGCTGCGCGGGGCCCCCGACGTGCTCTGGCCCGGCCGCCCGCAGTGGTTTGCCCAAAGCAGCGGCACCACCAACGCCCGCAGCAAGTACGTGCCCGTGACGCCCGAGAGCCTGCGCCAGGGCCACTACCGCGCCGGGCGCGACATGCTGGCCCTCAGCACCTTCCTCTACCCAAAGCACCGGCTGCTGGCGGGGCGCACGCTCTCGCTGGGCGGCACGCACGCCCCCAACCCGTTCCGGCCCCAGGAGCCGGCCTCGCGGGTCGGCGACGTATCGGCGCTGATTATGCAGCAGCTGCCGGCCTGGGCAGAAAGCCTGCGCACCCCGCCCCTGGCCCTGGCCCTGCTCGGCGAGTGGCAGGACAAAATGGAGCGCATCGCCCAGCACGCTTTGCGCCAAGACGTGCGCGTACTGGCTGGCGTGCCCACCTGGATGTTGCTGCTGCTGCGCCGCGTGGTGGAGCTGGCCGGGGCCGACGACATTACCCAGGTGTGGCCGCACCTGGGGCTGTTCCTGCACGGGGCGGTGGCGTTTGGGCCCTACCGCGAGCTGTTCCGGCAGCTCATCCCAGGGCCCCAGATGCAGTACCTGGAAATCTACAACGCCACCGAAGGCTACTTCGCCCTGCAAGACCAGCCCGGCAGCGAAGACCTGCTGCTGCTGCTCGATCACGGCATCTACTACGAGTTCCTGCCCGCCGCCCAGTGGGACGCGCCCGCCCCCCGGCCCGTACCGCTGCACGAGGTGGTGCTGGGCCAGCCCTACGCCTTGGTTATCAGCACCAACGCCGGGCTGTGGCGCTACGTGGTGGGCGACACCGTGCGCTTCACCAGCCTGGGGCCCTACCGGCTGCGCATCACCGGGCGCACCAAGCACTTCCTCAACGCCTTTGGCGAGGAAGTGGTGATTGAAAACGCCGAGGCCGCCGTGGCCGCCGCCAGCCTGGCCACCGGCTGCCGCGTGCACGACTTCACGGCCGCGCCGGTATATTTCGCCGCGGGGCCCGGCGGGCAGGTGCAGC
>NZ_MDZA01000454.1 GCF_001816125.1 Hymenobacter coccineus
CGCGCCTGGGGGCCTCTGCACGCCGCCCGCCTCGCCGTGCTGGCCCACGGCCACGCCGGCGACCTGGCCGCCGCCGAAACCGGCGAGGCCGGCCTCATTGCCGGCGACTTGGTGGCGCATATCGGGCCGGCGCTGCGTGACTTAACTACTTGATTGTTTATGCACTAATAAGCCATCCGAATGAGGAGCTGTCATGCTGAGCTTGCGAAGCATCTTGCCATCGCTGCGTAACTTGTCTTACCTGGATAAGGTGCTTTCTGCGGGACGCCAGATGAGTAGAACAACCCTCCACCCGAAGAGCCGCTAAATATTTAATGTCAGCGGGCGGTGATATTTCTCTTAAATCGGGATTAAGAAGCAACTCATCCTTCCTGCCCGCCATGCTCCTGACTGAAGTTTTGCCCGTGGCTCCCACCGCGGCCCCCGGCCTGCGCGCCGCGCTGCTGGCCGACCGCACCCGCACCCTGACGGACCTGTACCGGCGCACGTTTCCAGCGGTGCGGCGGCACGTGCTGCGGCGCGGCGGCACCGACCAGGATGCCCAAGACGTGTTTCAGGACGCGCTGGTCGTCTTCTACGAAAAAGCGGCGGCCGGGGCCCTAGCCCTCACCGCGGCGCCCGGCACCTACCTCGTGGCGGTGAGCCGCAACCTATGGCTGCGCGAGCTGGACCGCCGTGCCCGCCACCCGCGCACCGGCCTTGCGGCGGTGGAGGAGGGCCCCACCGAGGCCGCGGAGCCCGCCGCCGAAGAGCCCACCGAGCCGTTTTCCGTGCTGGCCTACGTAGAGCAGCTGAACGAAAAGTGCCGCAGCATCTTACTGGCTTACTACTACTTCCGGCAGCCGCTGGCGCAAATTGCCGCGGCCCACGGCTACGGCAGCGTGCGGTCGGCCACGGTGCAGAAGTTCAAGTGCCTGGAGCGCCTGCGCAACGCGGTGCGCGCGGCCTTCCCCCACGCCTTGCCCTGCTGATGCCATGCGCCCCGAACTAGAACGCTTGCGCGGCATTGAGCACTACTTGCTGGGGGCCCCGGATGCGCCGCCCCCCGCCGCGGCCCTGGCGGCCGACACTGAGGCCCAGCGCCGGGCCTACGGGGCCCTGCACCTGGCCGGCCAGCGGCAGTTGCGCCGCGAGCTGGCCGCCATTCACGAAACGCTGTACGGCCCCCGGGCGGGCCGCTGGGCGTGGACGGCCGCCGCGGCCGGCTTGCGCCTGGTATTTGCCCGCTGGGGCCGCCGCGCGTAGCCGTAGGCTCCCCCCCCCCCATTCATTTCACCCCAGGCCGTTGCGGCCGGGGCACCCAGCAAGGGGCCCCGGGTGGCCGCTGCGCGCCTGTTTTTTTCTTTTTGTATGCGTAATCAACCAGAATTTCGAAAATTTGCCGTGCACGGCCGCGGCGTCAACGGGTTGTTTTTCGACCAATACTTCCGGCACTTGGCCGGTGCGGGGCTCCCAGCCATCACGTGCATGACGCGCTCGGTGATTGAGGAGCGCCCCACGCGCTTCGCTGAAATCGACGTGTTTTCGCGCTTGATTATGGACCGCATCATCTTCCTGGGCCAAGCCGTGGACGACAACATTGCCAACATCATCAACGCTCAATTGCTGTTTCTGGAGTCGGCCGATGCGCGCAAGGACATTCTGCTCTACATCAATTCGCCGGGCGGGTCGGTGTACGCCGGCTTCGGCATGTACGACACCATGCAGTACGTGGCGCCCGACGTGGCCACGATTTGCACCGGGCTGGCGGCCAGCATGGGGGCGTTTCTGCTGTGCGGCGGCGCCCTCGGCAAGCGCTCGGCCCTGCCCCACGCCCGCGTCATGATTCACCAGCCCTCGGGCGGGGTGCAGGGCCCCTCGGCCGATATCGAAATCACGGCCCGCGAGGTGGTCAAGATCCGGCAGGAGCTCTACGGCATCTACGCCGAGCGCACCGGCAAAACCTACCAGCAAATCCACGACGACTCGGACCGCGACTACTGGCTGCGCGCCGACGAAGCCAAGGAATACGGCCTCATCGACGAAGTGCTGACGCGCCAGCCGGCCGAGCCCCGCGCCTAGCCCGGGGCCCCGTTCAGAAGATGAAATACGCCGCGGCTTGCACCAGCAGCACGCCGTCGTGATGAGGGCGAAGAAGTAATCGCTGCGCGACTCGTCGGCCGTGGCGATGACGGCGGCGGCCAGCACGCCGGGCAGCAGCACGGCCAGCGGGGCCGCGCCGCGCCACAGGCCCAGGGCCAGGGCCCCGGCCAGCAGCGCCAGCGCCAGCCACCGAGCCCCCGGCACCCCAGCACCCCCGGAAACGTGCCGGGGTGCCCGCCGCCCGGTCGCGCCCGTAGTCGCGGATGTCGAACACAATGGCCAGGGCCAGCACCAGCAAA
Organism: Hymenobacter coccineus; assembly: GCF_001816125.1. Classification (GTDB taxonomy): domain Bacteria; phylum Bacteroidota; class Bacteroidia; order Cytophagales; family Hymenobacteraceae; genus Hymenobacter; species Hymenobacter coccineus. The sequence goes on from NZ_MDZA01000454.1 coordinate 2,382, forward strand.
AACCGCTGGTCGAGCAAGCCCTGGGCCTCGGCCCAGGGGCGGTGCAGGGCCAGCACGGGCAGCCCCACCGTGATGAGCGACCACACCCCAGCGATGAGGAACACCTTCAGCAGCGGCACGTCGCGCAGGGCCACGGGCCGGCCGCGCCACCGCCCCAGCGGCCACGAGTACAGCAACGCCAGCGCCGCCAGCGGCACCAGCAGTGGCAGGTAGTGCCACCAGCCATCGGAGAAAAACAGGTAGGCGCCGCCCAGCGCGGCGGCGGCGGCCAGCCCGGCCAGGGCCCCGCGGTGCCGCTGCTGCCACGCCTTGCGGCCCGAGGTACCGGCCGGCTCACGGTGCTTGAAGGGGCAGCACGGCGTCGAGGTTGTACACGAGCACCGTGGCGGCGAATACCAGCGCCACCACGCGCCCGCCCGGGGCCCCACCCAATGCCCCGGCCGCGGGCCACAGCCGCAGGGTGGCCGCCGTTTGGGCGGCGGCGGCGGCGGCCAGCCACGCGCTGCTGTAGAGCACGGCATCGAGCAGGCGCAGGGGCAACGGGCGGCGGAGCATGGACACAAAGAACGGCCCCGAAGCAAGCAGCAGCTTGCCCCGGGGCCGTCAAAACAGGCAGGTGGCGGGCGGGTTTAGCGCTTGCCGTTGCCGTAGGTTTCCTCGTAGAGCTTGATGCTGGCGTTGATGATGCGGTAGGCATCTTCGCGGCCCATGAAGCGCTCCACGCTCACGTGCTTGTGTTCCAGGGCTTTGTAATCTTCGAAGAAGCGCTGCATTTCGAGCAGCATGTGCGGGGGCAGGTCGGAGAGGTCGTTGTAGTGGTTCACCGAAATGTCGTTGGCGGCCACGGCGATGATCTTGTCGTCCTCCTCGTCCTGGTCCACCATCTGCATCACGCCGATGACCTTGGCCTCCACCAGGCACATGGGCACAATATCGACGGAGGAGAGCACCAGGATATCCAGCGGGTCCTTATCGTCGCAGTACGTCTGCGGAATGAAGCCGTAGGCAGCGGGGTAGTGCACGGCCGAGAACAGCACGCGGTCGAGCTTCAGCAGGCCGCTTTCTTTATCGAGCTCGTACTTGGCCTTGCTGCCTTTGGGGATTTCGATAATGGATTGCACCGTGTGCGGGAGGTTGTCGCCGCGCGACACGTCGTGCCAGGGGTTAAAGTGGGGGGTCATTCAGGGATGGGAAAATAGGGGAATCAAAAAAACGTGGGGCCCCGGCCGGCCCAAAAGTCAAGCGGTGCAAGCGCCCGCCGCCCGGCCGCGCACCCGAACGGGGCACCAAGTTACTGGGCCCCGGCCGAATATGCCTCAACGCATAAACGCGCCCCGGGTTGGCCCGGCCCAGTTTTAGGGCCCCGGGCGCCGCGGGGCCCCGGGCTCAGCGGCCCAGCACCTCGCGCAGCGGCGTGCCGGTGCAGCCGCTGGGCTCCTGGATGTGCAGCCACTGGGCCACCGTAGGGGCCACGTCGATGATTTTTACCGGCGCGGCCGACTCGCCGTGCTTCACGCCCCAGCCCCAGAACAGCAGCGGCACGTGGGTATCGTAGGCCCAGGAGGCGCCGTGGGTGGTGCCCTTCACCACCGGAAAGCCGTAGGCTTCGAGCCAGCCCGGCTCCAGCACGGCCAGTACGTCGCCCGAGCGCGGGGCATAAAAGCCATTTTCTTGGAACATGCCGGTGCCCTCACTCCAGTGGCCGCGCTGGAGGTCGGTGGCGGTGATGGCCTGCGCCACGTGGGGCAGGCGCAGCAGCAGGTCAGCCATTTCAGTTTGCACCTTGGCCAAGTCCAGGCCCTTCTGGGCCAGCAGCGGGCGGTTGAGGTACACCTGCTGGTTCTCGTAGTCGAGCACCCAGGCGCCGGGACCGTGGCGGCGCACCAGGGCCCGTTGCAGCGAGTCGCGCATCACGTTGGGCCCCACGCCGCCGCCGGGCAGCCGGTGGGCCTGCAAAAAGCCGGGCGACTGGTCGGCGGCGTGGTCGGCGGTGAGGAACACCAGCGCCTGGCCCTTGCCCACGGTTTTATCGAGGTAGTCGAGCACGCGGGCCAGGTCTTGGTCGAGGCGCAGGTAGGTATCCTCCGTTTCCACGGCCGTGGTGCCGAACTGGTGGCCCACGTAGTCGGTGCTGCTGAAGCTCAGGGCCAGGAAATCGGTTTGGCCGCGCTGGCCCATCTGCTCGGCCCGGATGGTTTCGATGGCAAAGTCGGCCGTGAGCGAGTTGCCGAACGGCGTAGAGCGGATCAGGTCCAGGTTTTGGGGCGTGGCCTTGGGTGCGGTTTCGCCGGTGGCCTTCAGCGTGGCGCTCACCACGGCCGGCAGCCCGGCGCTGAGCGTGGGCAAGTCGTGCGGGAAAACCGGCCGGTCCTCGCCCTTAAAGGCGCCTTCCCAGGGCTCGTCGTCGGGCGTACTTTCGGTGTACTGCGCGATGGGCAGCAGCGTGTTCCAGGGCTTGCTGAGGTATTCGGCGGCGTGGCCGGCGGCGTTGAACTTGCTCACCCACTCGGGCAGGGCCTGGGTGTAAAACGTGCTGCTAATGAAGGCCCCGTTGGCGCCGTCGTACCAGTAGGCGGCGTTGGCCGCGTGCCCGGCCGGCAAAATGCTGCCCCGGTCCTTGATGCACACGCCAATGGTTTTGCTCTGGAAATTAGTGGCCAGCCGCAGCTCATCGGTGATGGTGGTGGTGAGCAGGTGGCGCGGGCTCTGCTGCCCGGCCGCCGCCGAGCCGCCCACCGCCTGCACGGTCTTGTCCTCGGTTACGTAGGTGCTTTTGCCGTCCTCGCGCACAAACCAGTTGTTGCCCACAATGCCGTGGTTGGCCGGCGTGGTGCCAGTGTAAATGCTGCTGTGGCCGGGGCCCGTGTAGGTGGGCACGTAGTTGTAGTGGCAGCTGGCGTAGCTGAAGCCCTGCCCCAGCAGGCGCCGGAAGCCACCGCTGCCAAACTTGTCCCAGTAGCGGTACAGGTAGTCGTAGCGCATCTGGTCCACCACGATGCCCACCACCAGCTTGGGGCGCGGCACGGGCTTGGGGCCGGGCGGGGAAGCAGAGGCAGGGCCCACCAGCAGCGCAGCGGCCAGGGACAAGGCAGAGGCAAGGATTTTTTTCAAAGGAAAGGCAGAGGTGAAGGCACCACCGCGGCACCGCAAGGGGCAAAGGTACTGCTCGGTCTGCGGCCCCATCCGGCCCCCCGCCGTTAAGTTTCGTAGACCCTTTGCCCACTGGGGCCCCTAATTTCTTCCCCCAACTACCCGTTTTGCTCCCCGCCCTCATCTTCGACATGGACGGCGTTATCGTCGATAACACCGCCTACCAGGCCCGCGCCTTCCAGCTCCTGTTCCGCGACCTGGGCCTGACCACCAATGCCCGCGCTTTACTCAAGCGCCTGAATGGCATGCCCGCCACCGATATTCTGGCCTCCGTGTTTCGCCACCCCGTGCCCGCCAAGCAGCTCAAGGAGTACGCCGCCCAGCGCGAATTTCTCTACCGCACCCTGTACTGGAACAAGCGCCGCGCCACGGCGGGCCTCTTCGCGTTCCTGCAAGCCGCCCGCGCCGCTGGCCACCCCATCGGCCTGGGCACCGGCTCCGGGGGCCCCACGCTCAGCTACCTCCTCGACCACCTGGAGTTGCGGCAGTATTTCGACGTGGTGGTGGGCGAAGACGACGTGCGCCAAGGTAAGCCCCATCCCGACACCTTCGCCGTAGTGGCCCAAAAGCTGGGCGTAGCGCCCGCCGACTGCATAGTATTTGAGGACGCCGTACTGGGCGAGCAGGCCGCCTACCGGGCCGGTATGCGCTGCGTGGCCGTCACGTCGTCGCTGCCCGCTAAGGCGTTCCAGGCCCCATTGCTGTCGATTAAGGATTTTACTGGCCTCACCCCGGCCGAGCTGCTGGCCGCGTGGCAGGCGCAGCCGGCGGGCCCCCGGCCGCGCCGCCGCTAGCCGGGGGCCCAGGCCGCTAAGCCTGCGCCCAGCTTGGGGTTGCCAGCGCCCGCATCAGGTCGGGGGCCGTCGAGTACTCGCCTAAATCGAGCGGCAGGAAGTGCAGCCAGAACCGGCCCGGGGCCGCCGCCACGGCCGTGAACACGTATCCGGGCTCCTGCCGCAGGTTCACGCGCACACCGGCGTGGGCATCCACCAGCCAGATGGCTGTCGCCGAAAAATTATATAAGGCATCGGCCCACAACGCGTAGCGGCCCGGGGCCAAGCCGGCCACACTTAGCGCCACTGTGGTCGAATCCGTAAGTTGAGCCAGCGGCAGGGCATAGGCCACGGCCCCCGAACGGGCCGCCAGCCGCAGGGGCCCCACCGTAGCTTCAGCTTCGCCTTCGAAGCGAATTAGAATACCAGAGGATAGGCTATCGGGCCCATGCAACGTCAGGTGCAGTTGCGGGCGGAAGTCGTCGGGTTCAATGCGGGCTTCCGGCGTAGCATAGTCGTTGGCCGAGAAGCGGGACGCGCGCGCCTGAGCACCAGAAACCGCTTCGAAAAACTGGTTTTGCATGATCCAAGTAGGGTTTGCCTGCACCGAATGGGGCTTAGCGAAAGGAGAATGGGGGCCCTAGTTCCGCTTTTCACCGGGGCTTAGACAGATCAAGAAGAACGTACCGCCCCACCGGGCAACGGCAGGTTTACGGCTGCAAGCCAATTTTTTGCTAAAATATGCATTTTTTAGCATTCTGCCATCTCTGAATGACCTTTCCTTAGCCAAATGCAATAATTGTTCTACCTAAAAGTCAACCCATAGAATCCTCATCCCAGCAACGGTTTAGTAAAAAGCTCTTCCCTGCTATGACAGCAGCCCCCCCAAACGGCGTTTATCCCATAGCACCGGGCCGCACCAAACGCAAAAAGCCTCGGAACCTGTTGGTTCCGAGCTTTTTAGCAATAAATTCTTTTCTAGCCGGCCGCCAAAGCTTCGGCACCACCCACGATTTCGAGAATCTCGGTTGTGATGGCCGCTTGGCGCGTCCGGTTGTAGGTCAGCTTCAGCGATTTCAGCAACTCGCCGGCGTTTTCAGTGGCCTTGTCCATGGCCGTCATCCGGGCCCCGTGCTCCGAAGCGTTGCTTTCCAGCACCGCTTTGTAAAGCTGGATTTTCAGCGACTGCGGGATGAGTGTTTGCACAATCTCCTCCTTGCTGGGCTCGAAAACATAATCCACGTTGCTCGTGGGCGTAGCCGTTGCAGGGGCCTCAGCGGGTACTAGTGGCAACAGCTGCTCGGTGCGCACCACCTGCGTGGCCACGTTTCGGAACTCGTTGAACACCATTACCACTTCGTCGTACTGGCCATCGCGAAAACCGGCCATCGCCTGCTCCGCCGCCACGCGCACCGTGTCAAACGACAGTTGAGCAAACACGTGCGTGTAGTTGCCAACCAGGGGGCCCCGGCGGGCAAAGTAGTCGTTCGCCTTCTTGCCAATGGCCATCACCGAGATGTTGGCCGCTGGCAGGCTGGCGTAGCGCTGGGCTACCAAAGCATTAACTCCCTTGAAAACGTTGGAGTTAAACGCCCCGGCCAGACCCCGGTCCGACGTGATGGCGATAACCAGCACCTTGCGTACTTCGCGCACCGTACCGTAGTCGCTCACGAGGTCGTCGTCGGTCGCGCGGGTCAGGTTGGTCAGAATTGCATTCAGGCGCTGGGCATAGGGCCGCATGCGCACGATATTGTCCTGGGCCCGGCGCAGTTTGGCCGCCGCCACCATTTTCATGGCTTTGGTGATTTGCTGCGTGCTGCTCACCGACTGAATGCGGCTACGAACTTCTTTTAAACTAGCCATTTAGGTTAATTATGAGTTTTGAATTATGAATTATGAATTGCATAGGCTAACGCGCAAAGCGCTATCCGAGAGCTAACTCACAATTCATAACTCATAATTTACAACTGCTTATTACTTCGCGGCGTAGCGCGACGATACATCCTTGGCAACTTCGCGCATGGCCTTGATGCCCGCATCTTCGAGTTTGCCGGCCTTGAGGGCCTTGAGCACGTCGGGGTAGCGCGAGTTCATCGTTTGGGTATACTCTTTCTCGAACTCACGCACTTTGTTCACGGGCACGTTATCCAGCAAGCCGTTGGTAGCCGCGTAGATGATGGCCACTTGGTCCTCCACTTTCACCGGCGAAAACTGCGGCTGCTTGAGGATTTCCAGGTTGCGGCGGCCACGCTCAATCGTGAGCTTGGTCGAAGCATCGAGGTCCGAACCGAATTTAGCAAAGGCTTCCAGTTCACGGAATTGCGCTTGGTCAAGCTTCAGCGTACCCGATACCTTCTTCATCGACTTAATCTGGGCGTTACCACCCACGCGGCTCACTGAGATGCCCACGTTGATGGCTGGCCGCACACCAGAGTTGAAGAGGTTGGTTTCGAGGAAGATCTGGCCGTCCGTAATCGAAATTACGTTGGTCGGGATATACGCCGATACGTCACCAGCCTGCGTCTCAATCAGCGGCAAAGCCGTCAGCGAACCGCCGCCTTTCACGATGCCTTTAAGGCTCTCGGGCAGGTCGTTCATGTCGCGAGCAATGCTGTCCGAAGCGTTGATTTTAGCGGCCCGCTCCAGCAAGCGGCTGTGCAGGTAGAACACGTCGCCGGGGTAAGCCTCGCGTCCGGGAGGACGGCGGAGCAGCAGCGACACCTCACGGTAAGCCACGGCCTGCTTCGACAAGTCGTCGTACACCACCAAGGCCGGGCGGCCCGTGTCGCGGAAGAATTCGCCGATGGCGGCGCCGGTGAAAGGCGCATAAAATTGCAGCGGGGCTGGGTCGGCGGCCGAAGCCGATACCACCACGGTGTAGTCCATGGCGCCGCCCTTGGTTAGGGCATTCACCACCTGAGCCACCGTCGAGGCTTTCTGGCCCACGGCCACGTAAATGCAGAACACGGGCTCGCCGCGCTCAAAAAATTCACGCTGGTTAATAATTGTGTCGATGGCCACGGCCGACTTACCAGTTTGGCGGTCACCAATGATCAGCTCACGCTGGCCCCGGCCAATCGGAATCATAGCGTCTATGCTCTTGATGCCAGTTTGAAGCGGCTCCGTCACGGGCTGGCGGAAGATAACGCCCGGTGCTTTGCGCTCCAGCGGCATCTCGTACAGCTCGCCCTGGATGGGGCCCCGGCCGTCGATGGGCTGGCCGAGGGTGTTCACTACACGGCCCACAATGCCTTCGCCCACCTTAATGGAGGCAATCTTATTGGTGCGGCGCACGGTGGCACCTTCGCGGATTTCGCTGTAGTCGCCGAGCATTACGGCACCTACGTTGTCTTCTTCCAAGTTCAGCACAAGGGCCTGGAGGCCATTCTCGAACTCCAGCAATTCGCCCGACTGCGCTTTGGTCAGCCCGTAGATGCGGGCCACGCCGTCGCCCACCTGCAACACGGTGCCGACTTCTTCCAGCTCGGCTTCGGACTTGAAATTGGACAGCTGCTCCCGCAGGATTGCGGATACTTCGTCCGGACGTACTTCTGCCATGATGCTGATTTACAGTTGATTTTGATATGAATTTTCTTGCAGGGCGGTGCGCATCTTCCGCAGGCTGGAACGAACGGATTCGTCGAGCTGCACGTCACCCACCCGCAGCACGAAGCCACCAATTAGCGCCGGGTCTACCCTTTCGGCCAGCTCCACGCCGACGTGGCCAGACTGGCGCGTTACCTCGGCACGCATCTGCTCGCGCAGGGCGGGCGTGAGGGGCACGGCCGAAACAACTTCGGCCGTTTGGATGCCGCGCAATATATTGTACTGCACCTTGAACTCCACAGCGACGCTTTCCAGCGCACTTTCCCGGTTCTTCTGGGTCAGAATGGTAAAGAAGCGCATGGTCATGTCCGTCACCTTGCCTTTGAACAGCGCGGTGAGGATGGCCAGCTTCTTGTCATGCTTCACGATGGGGTTGCGTAACAGCAGGCGCAACTCGCGGCTGCCGCTCACTACCTGGTCCAGCAGGTCCATGTCCTGCTTCACCTGTTCCAGCGTGCCTTGCTCCTGTCCCAAGTCGAGGAGCGACTTGGCGTAGCGGGACGCCACTCGTTGGTCAGCCATGTGGTTTTAGTTGTCGGTTGTTGGTTATCAGTTGCCAGGCTAGTATTAGCAGTTAAAACGAACTGACAACCAACAACTGACAACTCACAACTAATTGAGCTTAACTTCTTTCAAATACGAATCCACAAGCTGCGTTTGGGCAGCTGGGTCTGCGAGTTCGCGGCGCAGGATGCGCTCGGCAATGTCGAGCGACAACTGGGCAGCGGTATTTTTCACTTCGGCCAAGGCCGCGTTCTTTTCGGTTTGGATGGCTTCGCGGGCCTGCTGCACGATGTGGTTGGCTTCGCTGGTGGCGCGGGCCTTCTCGGTTTCGCGGTGCTGGTTGGCCATTGCAGTGGCTTCCTGCATCATGCGGTCGCGCTCCAGGCGGGCATCGGCCAGCAATTTTTCATTGCCAGCGCGTAGCTGCTGCATTTCCAGCTTGGCCTGGTCGGCCATGCGCAGCGCGCTTTCAATGCTGTCCTCCCGCTCCTTCAGCGACCCCAGGATGGGCTTCCAGGCGAACTTGGCCAGCAAAAGGAAGAGAATCAGGAAAATCAGGGTTTGCCAGAATAGCAAGCCAAATTCAGGGGTGATGAGCGACATAGTATCAGCGATTTAACATCCTGGCTAACAAAAGGGCAAAGAATTCGGTGCCGCCGGGCGGCATCATAATGGCACGCCTCGGTGGGGGCCCCAGCCCGTAACGAAGGAAAACCCGGCGCAGCTGGCCCTAGTCTACCGCAGTAGGCTAGGACCAGCCGGCCGGGGGCCCACTAATACAACTATTTCAGGTTCAGCGCGATGAGCAAGCAAACCACCACGGCAAACAGGGCCGCGCCCTCAATCAGAGCCGCTACAATCAGCATAGCGGTCTGGATTTTACCCGAAGCCTCTGGCTGACGGCCAATGGCATCCATGGCGCTGCCACCGATGCGGCCGATACCCAAGCCAGCGCCGATAATAGCCAAACCGGCACCAATGCCAGCACCCATTACGGCCAGACCAACAGAATTAACAACTTGCAGTAACAACGAGAGAAGCATGGTAAAAGGGAAGTGTGTTGAAAAAATGAAAACGCAAAAATAGGTACAGGGCGCCGGACTAGGACCCCAGAGGCACTAGCTTTAGTGAGCGGCTACGTCGGAACGGGTGATGTTGCCCAGATTGGAGCCACCATGCGACTGCTCGGCGGTGCCAAAGTCATCCTCGTGGTGGTGCTCTTCAACAGCGCTACCGATGTACATAGCCGTGAGCAGCGTGAAGATATACGCTTGGAGAATGGACACCAGTAACTCCAATAGGCTGATGAATAAGCCGAAGGGAACCGATAGAAAACCAGCTCCAGCCGAACGGAAAATGAAAATCAGGCTGATGAAACTTAGAATAATAATGTGGCCGGCCGTGATGTTAGCGAATAGCCGCACCGCGAGTGAGAAGGGCTTCACAATTATCCCTACCAATTCAACCGGTATCATGATGATGTAAAGCGCCCACGGCACCCCGGGAGGCGCGAAAATGTGTCCCCAGTAGTTTTTATTACTACTGAACAGCGTAATAATCAGCGTGAGAATAGCCAGCATGGCCGTCACGGCCACGTTGCCGGTCAGGTTGGCGGCCCCAGGCGTGAGTCCCAGCAGGTTGTTGAACCAGATGAAAAAGAATAGCGTGAGCAGGTACGGCATGTAGCGCTCGTACTTGGGGCCGATGCTTTTTTTGGCTACCTCATCGCGGATGAAGATCACGAAAGGCTCTAGGAATGACTGCATGCCCGTGGGGGCCTTCCCAACCCGGCGGCGGTAGCCGCGGGCCACCGACGTGAACACAATGACCAAAACCAAGCTGCTTATGATGAGGGCCGCCACGTTTTTGGTTATAGAGAAATCGTATACTGGGCTGCCGTCCAGCGTGGTCAGGTGCTCATCCTCGAGCTTGAGGTTTTCGTAGCTTTTACCTTCGGCTATTTTCTCCGAGGAGAAGACCAACATACCCTTGCCCGGCTGGTAGGCGATGATGGGGAAGTAGCTAACGAAATTCCCGTTGTCGGTCGAGAACCAATGCCACTCGTGGGAGTCGGCGACGTGGTGCAAAATAACTTCCCCCGGGTTGAAGGATCCGGCCGACTCAGCGCCCTTGGCGGGCTCTTGGGCAAAAACCGGCAGGGTTAACAGAAAAAGGAGAATCGACAGTAAATGCTTCATTCAAACAGACTTAATATCACAAACTGGAGTAACTAACTACTACTCCGGTACTTGTTTTTTTGAAAACGGCCGCAAGTTAGTCAAAATAGCCCAAATTTCAAACCCAGCAAAGAGAAAGTACAATATGAAGAAGGCCCCCAGGAACGTATAGGTGGCCCGCCCGGCGTGGGCACCGCCGTTGTAGAGGTAGGCGAGAACGGCTGCCAAGCCGACTACCAGCCGGAGCGCCACAGAGCCGAAATAGGCCGCCATGAAGTTGTCGGGGTTGGCGCGCACGGCGCGCGCCGTGATAGCCAGGCCAATGAAGGTGAGAGCTGCTAAGCCGGCAAATAGGGACGGCGTCAGCGGGTGCACCGCAGCGGCCCCGAAGGCGGCGTACAGCCCGTAGAGAGCCAGGCCCACCACGCAACAAAAGGCCACGAATGGCCGGAAAAAAGCGGACATGAGGAAGCCGGCGCTAGGCGCTGTTGGTGAGGGAACGGATGACTTGGTAGAGGGCCAGGAGCACGCCCGCCAGCATGAGCCCGATGGTGAACCACGGCGTTTGGGTACGGTAGTGGCCGTCGAGCCACGTGCCGGCCCAGGCGCTGAGGCCGATGGTGGCCAGCATCTGGAAGGCGATGCCCGAGTACTTGCCGATGGCGCGCAGACGGTCGTTGCCGGCGGGGTCGGATTTGGGCTCGGGGCCGGCGGCGGGTGGGAGGGGCATGAGCGGGACGTGAAGGACGGGGCGCAAAGCTACGGCGCAGACCGGGCGGGGGTTTAGGCGGGGAAACGTAATTTTACCCGGCTGCCGCCGTTGGTACGGCGCAGGCGCGCGTTGCCGGGCGAACATTTTCGGCCCCCAGCGGCGTTGGGGCCCCAGCAGCCGGCTTTTTCCTTTTCCCTTGGCTTTGACGAATTACTCGCTGAATTTTCGCTGGCTAGCCTGGTCCGGGCTGCTGCTGGGCCTCGGGTGGCTGGCCGGCTGCGCGTCGAGCACCGGCGTGGTGGGCCACGCCATCAACAACGTGGCGGCGCGCGACAATGCCTACTTCCTGGCCCGCGAGCAGCTGCGCGCCACGGAAACCAAACTGTACGCGGGGCGCGTGAACGACTACAACCAGCGGCTGCCGCTGTTTCCGACGCTGGACAGCGCCAGCGTGCGGGCCAACCGCGCCGATTTGAACGGCATCATCAAGCGGGCATCCATGCCAATCCAGAACCGGCCGGGCTCGGACTGGACCGACGACGCCTACCTGCTGGTGGCCTGGGCCCGGTTTTACTCGATGCAGTTCGACGACGCGGCCCTGACGTTTAAGTACGTGAACTCGACCAGCAAGGACCCCAACGCCCAGCACGAGGGCCTGATCGGGCTGATGCGCACCTTTGTGGCCACCGACCAGCTGGAGAGCGCCAAGGCCGTGTCGGACCTGCTGGACCGGGAAGTAGGGACCCCGGCCGACGCCCGCGAGCTGTTCCTGACCCGCGCCGATTACTACCTGCGCACTGAGGAGCCGAAGCTGGCCATTCCGCAACTGGAGCGGGCCGTGCCCCTCATTGAGCTCAAGAACGAGCGCTCGCGCACTCGCTACCTGCTGGCCCAGCTTTACCAGGAGCAAGGCGACGACCAAAAGGCGGTGGAGCAGCTTAACGACATTCTGGCTCACAACCCGCCCTATGAGCTGGACTTTTTCAGCAAGCTGCTGCTGGCGCAGGTATCGGGGCTGGATGCGGAGAACAAGGCGCGGCTCGACAAGTACTTTGCCGGGCTGCTGAAGGACCCGAAGAACAAGGAGTACCACGACAAGATTTACTACGAGCTGGCACGGCTGGCCTACCGCCAGAAAGACTACGCTGGGGCCCTGGCCCAGCTGCGCACTTCTGCTAAAGCCACCACTACCAACCGCTCCCAGAAGAGCTACACCTACCTGCTGGCGGGGCGCATTTACTACGAGAACTTGCAAAAATTCCGCCTCGCGGCGGCCTATTACGACAGCACGGTGCAGAACATGAGCCAGACGGCGCGCACCTACGTGGCCGTGAAGGAGCGGGCCGATATTCTGAAGGAGTTTGCCAAGCAGTACACCATCGTCGAAACCCAGGACAGCCTCCAGGCGCTGGTGCGGCTGGAGCCGGGGGCCCTCGACCAGCGCCTCGACCAGTACGCCACCGCCGAGCTAGCGGCCCGCGAGGCAGCGCTGGCCAAGAAGCTGCTGGCCGACAAAATTCAGGCCCGCGCCGCGGAGCTGGCCGGCCGGCCGAGCCTCACCAACAGCAGCTCGCTGAGCAACTTGCCCAGCGGCCAGTCGAACGTCGACCCGCTGGCGTTTGACCCCACCGCCGCCGGCACCGGGGCCCAGTGGTACTTCGACAACCCCGCCACGCTGGGCACGGCGCGCCCGACTTCCTGCGCAAGTGGGACAACCGCCGCTTGCAGGACAACTGGCGCACCAGCAGCCAATCCAACAGCGCCAACCAGGTGGCCAACGGCAACGTGCCCGTCACCACCACAGGCAACGACGAAACCCGCGTGAACCCCACCACGGGGGCCCCCGATGGCCCCCGCGTGGCTCCCGTGGTGGACCCCGCCGCCGAGAAGCGCGACCTAGTGGTGCAGTACCGCCAGGACCTGCCCACGACGCCCGAAAAGCTGCAAGCCTCTAACAAACAGGTTGAAGCGGCGCTGTACGAGCTGGGCAACATCTACAAAGAGCAGCTGAAGGAGCGCGACCGGGGCATTGCCACCTACGCCCAGCAGGTGCAGCGCTTCCCCCGGGGCCCCAACGCGCCCGACGCTTATTACCTGCTGTATCTGCACTACAAGGCGTTGCCTAATGCGGAAAGGGCTGCGGAGTACGCGGCGGCTTTGCAGCGCGACTTTCCGCAGTCGCTCTACGCCAAGCTCATTGCCGACCCGCAGTACCGCGAGCACGAGCTGGCCCTCCACAAGGCCGTGGCCAGCCGCGTCGATTCGGCGTTTGTGCTCTACAAAAACCAGGAGTTCCGCAAGGCCTCGGCCATACTGGCCCGCACCGAGCAGCAGTACCCCAAGAACGACCTCAGCGACCGGGTGGCGTACCTGAAGACGCTGCTCGTAGTGCGGACCCAGCCGCCAGTTACGGCCCGCGGCATGGTGGAGAAGTTCTACAAAGACTTTCCCGACAGCCCCTTGGTGCCCGAAGCGCGGGCCCTAGCCAGCACTTATAAACGGCAGGACGCCGGCCAAATTACCGGGGCCCTGGCCTCGACGGACAAGCCGGCAATATCGAGATTCCGCCCCGGCGAAATCGACAACCGGCTCCGCGTTTACTACAGCAACGAAGAATCGCCGGCCGCAGCCGTAACGCCAGTGCCGGCCGCGGCCACGCCTTTAGTGGTACCAGCAGGGGCCCCGGAAGCGGTGCCAGCTACGGGGGCCCCCAAGGGCTCATCGAAACCGACGGTGCCGGGGCGGAGGGCCCAGAAGAATGCACCCAAGGCAGCCGCCCCAGGTGCCCCTGCTGCAACTACGCCCGCGGCGGTGGTGCCCGGAGCGGTAGTGCCCGGGGCGGCCCCCACGCCGGCAGCTGGGGCCCCCGCCCCCGCCGGTACACCGGTCCCCGCGGGGGCCCCGGTACCAGCGCCCGAACCGAATGCTACCGCCGCCGCCGCTACTGCGCCCGCAGCCACCGCGCCCCCTGCGCCCGCCACGGCCTACAGCACGCAGTTGAGCGCGGCTCATGCCGTGGTGCTGGTGTTTCCGAAGGGCGCGCCGCCGGTGGCGAACTTGGACGCGGCCCTGGATACGTACAACCACCGCTGGTTCCGTGACGTGAACTTACAGGTGCAGGCCGAGGCCCTCGACGATAAGCAGGACCTGTTGGTGGTGCGCGCCCTAACCGGGGCCAAGGTGGCCCAGAGCTACGCTGTGAAGCTGCGGGGGCCCCAGTCGCCGCTGGGGCGGCTGCGCGGGCAGGGTTTCCAAGTGGTGGTCATTAGCCTCGAGAACCTGGCGCTGCTGCAAAGCTCCGGTGATCTGGCCGGCTACGAAGCGTTTTTCCAGAAAGTGTACAAGTAGGGCCCCGGGCGGCGGTGGCGGGCTGCCGGCTTTTCGCCGGCTGCCCGCTAATCGTTGAATCGCTGAATCTTGGCTACGTAGTTATGGCTTTTTGGGAGCTTGAGGGGCTACCGGATAGCCGGCGCAGCGCTGGCCGCCCGGGGTTAAGGCCCCTTTTTTGCTAGCAGGCCCGCGGCTCGCGCCGTGGGCTTTATTTTTGCCTGTTGATTTTGCTCTTACTTGCTTATGCCTGACTACTCTGCTGCTCCGCCCCGCCGGCCCAAAGGGGGCCCTGCGCCGGCCCGGCCAGGGCGCTACACAGCTTTTGTGCGCACGCTGTGGGTGCTGTTTGTGAGCGGCGTGCTGGTGGCCGGGGGCTACGTGCTGGCCGTGAATAGCAACTTCCTGAACCTGTTCGGGCGGATGCCGAACCTGAAATCGCTCGAAAACCCGCGCTCCGAGCTGGCCTCAGAAATCTATTCCGCCGACGGCGTGCTGCTGGGCAAGTATTTCCGCGAAAACCGCACGCCCGCTGAGTACAAAGACCTGCCTCAGAACCTGATTGACGCGCTGGTGGCTACCGAAGACGTGCGCTTCGAGCAGCACTCGGGCATCGACCCGCGCAGCATTTCGCGGGCTGTGGTGGCACTGGGGCGTGGTGGTGGGGGCTCCACCCTCACGCAGCAGGTGGCCAAGGTGCTCTTCAAAACCCGGCCCGACCAGCCTAATACCCTGAACGACGGCCTACTGAACGGCAGCGGCAAAGTGGGCATTTTGGTGGCCAAAACCAAGGAGTGGCTGCTGGCCATCCGGCTGGAGCGCAACTACACGAAGCGCGAAATCCTGCGCATGTACCTAAACACGGTGGAGTACGGCTCGAACGCTTACGGTATCAACACGGCGGCCAAGACGTTCTTCAACAAGGCCCCGCGCAACCTGACGACGCCAGAGGCGGCCACGCTGGTGGGCATCGTGAACGCGCCCGGCCGCTTCAGCCCCAAGGTGCACCCCGACCGCTCGCGTCGCCGCCGCAACTGGGTGCTGCGCCAGATGGCCAAGGCCCACTACATCCCGGCCAACGAGTTGGCCGCCGACACGGCCCAACCCATCGTGCTGCACTACAGCGTAGAGAACGCGGCCAAGGGCCTGGCCCCCTACTTCCGTACCGAGGTGGCGAAGTCGCTGCTGGCCTGGGCCAAGGAGACGGACCACGACCTCTACGCCGACGGCCTGAAGATTTACACCACCATCGACTCGCGCATGCAGCAGCACGCCGAGGCGGCCGTGAACGAGCATCTAGCCTTGCAGCAGAAGTGGTTTTCGGCCCACTGGAAGGGTCAATTGCCCTGGCGCGACGAGAACGGCAAGGTCATCCCCAACTTCCTGAACATCTCGATGCGCCGCACCGAGCGCTATAAGTCGCTGATGAAGATCTACGACGGCAACCGCGACTCGGTGAACTATTACCTGCGCAAAAAGTACAAGATGCAGGTGTTCAGCTGGCAGGGCGAGAAGGAAGTGCTGATGTCGCCGCTCGACTCGCTGGCCTATTACAAGCGCTACTTGCAGGCCGGGTTCATGGCCATGAACCCGCTGAACGGCCAGGTAAAGGCCTGGGTCGGGGGCCCTAATTTCAAGTATTTCAAGTTCGACCACGTGCGCCAGGGCAAGCGCCAGCCGGGCTCTACCTTCAAGCCGATTGTATACACGGCGGCCATCGACCAGGGCTACTCGCCGTGCTACCCGCGGCCCGACGTAGCCACTACCTTCCCGGCCGTGGCCGGTAGGGCCCCCTACACGCCCCAGAACTTCGAGGGCGGCTACTCGGGCCGCACCTTTACCCTGCGCCAAGCCTTGGCTCGCTCCATGAATTCCATCACGGCGTGGCTGGTGTACAAGCTCACGCCCGAAATTGTGGTGGGCTACGCCAAGCGCCTGGGCATCACCTCGCCCGTGGACGCGGTGCCGTCGGTTGGCTTCGGGGCTTCCGATTGCAGCATTTTTGAGCTGTGCGGGGTATACGCCACCTTCGTGAACAAGGGCGTGTGGACCGCGCCGGTAATGGTAACCCGCATCGAGGACAAGAACGGCAACGTGCTACGCGAATTTCAGCCCCAAACCAAGGAGGTGCTGAGCGAGGAAACGGCCTACATCATGACCAACATGCTGCAAGCCAGTACCACCGAGCCCGGCGGCACCAGCACCATTCTGCACACGGGCTTCAAGTTCCCTAACGAAATCGGAGCCAAAACCGGCACCACTTCCAACTATTCCGACGCCTGGTTCATGGGCATCACCCCCGACCTTGTCTGCGGCATGTGGATTGGCGGCGAGGACCGGAGCATCCACTTCCGCACCGGGGCCTACGGCCAGGGGGCCCGGCTGGCGCTGCCGCTCTACGGCATCTTCATGAAGAAAGTGTACGCCGACAAGGACATCGCCATCAACCGGGGCCCCTTCCCGCTGCCGGCCAAGCCGCTGAGCATCGAGATTGACTGCTCGAAGTACACCGGCGCGGCCCAGCGCGACACCATCCCTTACGACCGAAAGATGGCCCAGCCCGACTTGGATGGCCCCGACAAACAGGATATTTAGATCACTGATTTTGCCTTATTAACCGTGATTTCGCTGATTTAACGAGGTAATTTTTAAAATGGCTGGCGACTTTTGCCAGCCATTTTCTGTTACTGTTAGCTTATCCTACCCGGACACATAAATTAGCAAACCCACGATTGACCCACGATCTAATCAGCGCAATCACGACTAATCAGCGATTCATGGCAGCCTCTTCCGACCTCCAAGCCCAGATTAACCACCTCCCCCACGGCCGGGGTGTACAAGTATTTCGACGACGAGGGCATCATCTACGTGGGCAAGGCCATCGACCTGCGCAAGCGGGTGAGCAGCTACTTCAACAAGAACGACCAC
>NZ_MDZA01000455.1 GCF_001816125.1 Hymenobacter coccineus
GCGCGGGGCCGCCGGCGCGGCAGCACCCGCCGCACCAGGTCGCCCAGGTCTTGGGTGGGGCGGCGCACCGAATCGGCGGCGGCACCGGACTGCTGGGCCCGCGCCGGGGCCGCCAACAGCCCCAGCAGCCCAGGCAAAAGCAAGCGTAATCTCATCCGTCGTTCGTGCACACGTCCACCTCCCCAACGCGGCCGGCGGGGTTATGGTTGGCGCCGGGGCCCCGCCCGGCCCCTACCGCAGGCGCAGCGAGGAGGCCCGCACCAGCAAATCGGGCTGGAGCAACACCCGGCGCGGTGACACGTCCTGGCGCTTTTCGCCCAGTATTTCGAGCAGCAGGCGGGCGGCGGCCTGGCCCATTTGCTCGCAGCGCTGGTCCACGGTGGTGAGCATGGGCTCGGTGAACGAGGTGAACATCTCGTTGCTGAAGCCCGTCAGGGCCACGTCCTGGGGCACGCGCAGGCCGCGTTTTTTCAGCACTTGCAGGGCCCCCACGGCCGAGAAGTCGCTGGCCGAAAACACCGCGTCGGGCCGCTGGGGCAGCTTCAGCAACTGCTCCATGCCCTGGATGCCGTCCTCCAGCCGCATGTCGCAGGTGAACACCAGGGCCTCGTCGAAGGGCACGTCGTGCTCGCGCAGGGCGTCGAGGTAGCCCTGGCGGCGGTTTTTGTAGATGTTCAGGTGCTGGGGCCCCGCGAAGTGGGCAATGCGCCGGCAGCCCTGGGCCAGCAGGTGCATCGTGCTTTGGTAGGCGCCCTCGCGGTCGTCGAGCACCACGGCGTTCACGTCGCGCCCCTCCAGAATGCGGTCGAAAAATACCAGCGGCAGGTCGCGCTTGGCCGCCTTGTCGAAGTGCTTGAAGTCGCGCGTGGTGCGGGCCAGCGACACCATAATGCCTTCTACCTGGGCATTGATGAGGGTTTCGATGTTTTTGCGCTCGTGGGCCACGTCCTCGTTCGACTGGCAGATGAGGATGTTGAAGCCCGCCTTGGTGGCCACGGTTTCGATTCCCTTCACCACCATTGTAAAAAAGTGGCCATCGATGTGCGGCACCAGCACGCCCAGCATGTTGCTGCGGCCCTTGCGCAGGCCCGCCGCCATGTGGTTGGGGTGGTAGTTCAGTTCCTTGGCCAGCTTGGTGACGCGCTTTTTGGTGGCGTCGCTGATGCTCGGGTGGTTGCTCAGCGCCCGCGAAATGGTGGACACCGACACGCCCAGGGCCGTGGCCATGTCGGTGATGGAAGCGCGCTTGGAAGCCAACGGGCGGAAGGGGTTAGGACAAAAGCAGCGAAAATCGCCACGCAAAGATCTACGCAAATTTTTCCCCCGCGGGGCAGCCCGGTGCTGCTTATTTTTTTAGCCCGGCAGCGGCTGCGGCGTGTAGGTGGGCCCCAGGCAGCGGGGCCCCTGGGCCGTCCAAGCCAGCGGGTCGATACAGAGCTGGCGTTCTGTCATTTGCGGGTTCCAGGCGTGGTACACCAAGTACTCGGTTTTGCCGTCGGGGCCCACGGCGTGCGAGTGGTGGCCGGGGCCCCGCACGTGGCCCGGCACCGCGTGCAGCACCCGCGCGCCGGCCCCGCCGCCGGCCTCCGAGTAGGGCCCCAGGGGGCTGTCGGCCACGCAAAAATCCACGCCGTAGCGGTCGGTCAGGAAGTTGGCCCCGCTGTAAAAGCAGTAGTATTTTCCGGCGTGGCGGCGCACGTAGGGGCCCTCCAGCGTGTGCCACTGCGCAAACACCTGGTTGTTGTAGAGCGGCATCCGGCGGTTGGCCTCGAAAATCGTCCAGGGGTGGCGGGCGCGCAGCACGGTGCGCGCCTGGTGGGCCAGCGTCGTCATGGTGGCCAGGCGGTCCACGGCCAGGCCGGTGCCGGGGAAGTAGCCGTCGTCCGAGTCAATAAAGTCGCGGGCGTAGAACAAGTACCACTGCCCGTCGTCGTCTTTGAACGGGTGCGCGTCGATGGTGAACTTGCTCTCTGGCACGTTGAGCTGGGCCACTTCGGTGTAGGGCCCCTGCGGCAGTGTGCTGGTGGCCACGTGCAAGCGGTGCCCCACGGTGGCCGCAATGGCCCCGCCGCCCCGCGAGTAGTACATGTAAAACGTGCCGGCGTGGAACACCACCTCGGGGGCCCAAAAATCCAGGCCGTCGCTGCCGGGCGGCGGCACCAGGGCCCCACCGGCGTCGCGCCAATCCACCAAATTACTGGAAACCAGCACGCTGAAAATGCGCCCATCGGCCGTGCGCCCCTGCCCGGTGGTGCCAAACGCGTAGTACCGGCCCTGGTGCTGGAGCACGGCGGGGTCGGGAAAGTTGCGCGGCACCACAGGGTTGGTGTAGGTGCGGGCGGCGGCCCGGGCGTTGCGGCTGGGCAGCAGAGCCAGCACCCCGCCGGCCGCGGCGGCCAAGCGCAAAAAGGTGCGGCGAGAATCGGGAACGGACATGGCGGGGGTTAGGAATTGACGCAAGCTACGCGACATTTAGGACCGTGTGGCTAGCTGGCGAATGTAGGTACTTTTCAAATATAAATGCAAACGTTTGCACTAGTCGGTAAATAACCTATACCTTGCGGGCGGCAACGCCAACGGGGTTTTAGATGAACGTTGGAATGGTATTTTTTGCTTTTTCTGCTTGGTTCATGACTAACGTTTGCTTGCAGTCGTTTTGGCGCGGCATGCGGGGCGCGCTGGCCTTGGTGCTGCTGGGGCCCGCCGCCCGGGCCGCCCTGCCTGCCCCGCCCCTGGCGCCGCTGGCGTACCAGGAGCTGGCCCCGGGGGCCATTCGGCCCGACGGCTGGCTGCGGCGGCAGCTGGAAATCATGCGCGACCACACCACCGGCCACCTCGACGAAACCTACCCCAAGCTGCGCGACGACAACGGCTGGCTCGGCGGGGCTAGCGACGTCGGGGAGGAAACGCCGTACTGGCTCGACGGGGCCCTGCCTGTGGCGCACTTGCTGCACGACAAGGCCTTGCTGGCCAAGGTGCAGCGCTACGTAGACTGGTCGCTGGCCCACCAGCGGCCGTCGGGCTACTTTGGGCCCCTCACCAAGGCCGAGCGGGCCGGCGGTGCGCCGGTGGCCGCCGGGCCCCAGGGCGAGGATTGGTGGCCGCGCATGGTGCTGCTCAAGGTGTTGCAGCAGCACTACCAGGCTACCCACGATGCGCGGGTGCTGCCCTTCATGACGCGCTACTTCCAGTACCAGCTGCAAAACCTGAAGGCCACGCCCCTGGGCAAGTGGAGCGAATGGAGCACCACCCGCGGCGGCGACAACCTGCTGGTGGTGTACTGGTTATACCGCCAAACGGGGGCGCCGTTTCTGCTGGAACTGGGCGAATTGCTGTATCAGCAAACCACGCCCTGGACGGCCTACCTCGGCGGGCGCGACTGGGTGATGGACGCCGCCGCCAACCAGACCGGAGCCCATTGGATGGACCGCCACGGCGTGAACGTGGCCATGGGCCTGAAGCTGCCCGCGGTGTACGCCCAGGCCCACCCCGCCGACCCGCAGTACCACCAGGCCCTGCGCACGGGTTGGCACGACTTGATGACGCTGCACGGCCTGCCGCACGGCATGTTTTCGGCCGACGAGGACTTGCACGGCAACCTGCCCACGCAGGGCACGGAGCTGTGCGCCATCGTGGAAACCATGTTTTCGCTGGAGCAAGCCGCCGCCCTGACCGGCGAAACCGCCTACCTCGACGCCCTGGAGCGCATCGCCTACAACGCCCTGCCCGCCCAAACCACCGACGACTACACCGACCGCCAGTACTTCCAGGTGGCCAACCAGGTGCAGGTGGCCCGCGGCGTGTCCGACTTCACACTGCCCTTCGAGCGGGGTATGAACAACGTGTTTGGGCCCTACGCCGGCTACACGTGCTGCACCGCCAACATGCACCAGGGCTGGGCCAAGTTTGCCACCCACCTCTGGTACGCCACCCCGGCCCAGGGCGTGGCCGCCCTCGAGTACGCGCCGAACACCTTGACCACCACCGTGAACGGCACCGTGCCGGTGACCATCCGCGAGGAAACGGCCTACCCGTTTGGCGACCGGGTGGACTTCGTGGTGGAGCTAAAAAAACCCACCGCCTTTCCGCTGGCGCTGCGGCTGCCGGCGTGGTGCACCGAGGCCACCGTGCTGCTCAACGGCCAGCCGTTGCGCACCGACCGGGGCGGGCAAATCATCACCGTGGCCCGCACCTGGAGGCCCCACGACCGCCTCACGCTGCGCCTGCCCATGGCGGTGCGCACCAGCAACTGGGCCCGCAACTCGCGCACCCTGGAGCGGGGGCCCCTGGTGTACGCCCTCAAAATCCAGGAGCAGTGGCAGGAAAGCAGCCTGCCCGAAGAAGGCCGCTACTTCACCATCCAGCCCCAGAGCCCGTGGAACTACGGCCTGCCCAAGGCCGTGATTGACGACCCGGTGGGCCGCACCACTGTGGCGGCGAAACCCTTGGCCGCCAGCGCCCCCGGCTTCTACTGGAACGCCGCCAACGCCCCCGTCGTGCTCACCACCACCGGCCGGCGCATTCCGGCGTGGCAGCTCAACGCGGGCGTGGCCCCGCAGCCCGTCACGCCCCGCGACGGCGTGTACAAGGGCCCCGTGGACGCGGCCACCGAAACGCTCACTTTCCTGCCCTACGGCTGCACCAAGCTGCGCGTTGTGGCACTGCCCGTCGTGCCCTAGCCCACTTCTGCCTTCCCTCACCCCCACCGATGCTTCGTTGTAAAATTCTGCTTTTCCTGGCGCTGCTCGGGGCCCTGCCGGGGGCCCGGGCCCAGGGCCCCGCGGCCGGCCGCACTTTTACTAACCCGCTGAAGGCGAACGGGCCCGACCCGTGGGTGGTCCGCCGCGGCGGCTATTACTACTACACCAACACGATGGGGAAAAACCTCACGCTGTGGAAGTCGAAAACCCTGGAAGGGATAAAGGACGCCCCCGGCGCAGTGGTGTGGACGCCGCCCGCCGCGGGGCCCAACTCCACCCAAATTTGGGCCCCGGAGCTGCACTTCCTCGGCGGCAAGTGGTACCTCTACTACACGGCCTCCGACCGGGCCAACCCGAGCGACCAGACGCGCTACGTGTTCGTGCTGGAAAACGCCAGCCCCGACCCTACCGCCGGCAAGTGGGTAGACAAAGGCAAAATCAACACCCAGTACCCGGGCCTCGACGGCTCGGTGTTTGAGCACGGCGGCCGGCGCTACTTCCTGTACTCGGCCTACGTGGGGCCCCAGAGCGTGCTGGCCATTGCGCCCATGGCCAACCCCTGGACGCTGGCCGCGGGCCAGGAAACCATCATCGCCCGGCCCACCTACGACTGGGAAAAAGGCGGCGGCCGCCAGATTCTGGAGGGCCCCGAGTTTCTGGCGGGCCGCCGGGGGCAGCTGTGCGTGGTGTACTCGGCCAGCGCGTGCTGGGACGACAACTACTGCCTCGGGATGCTGACGGCCCGCCCCGGCGCCGACCCGCTGCGCGCCGATTCGTGGACGAAAGCGCCGCAGCCGGTCTTTCGCCGTCGGCCGAAAACGGCGTGTGGGGCACCGGCCACAACGGCTTCACCACCTCGCCCGACGGGCGAGAAAACTGGATCATTTACCACGCTAAGGCCGCCGCCGACGGCAAGTGCGAGGGGCGCAGCGCCCGGGCCCAGCGCTTCGGCTGGCACCCCGACGCACGCCCAATTTTGGGGCCCCGGCCGCGCTGGCCACGCCCCAGGCCGTGCCGTCGGGCGAATAAGGCTCTAATCTAAAATACTAACAACCAATTCCTTTCTCTACCATTTTCGCATGAAGAAGCTTTCGTTCTTGCTCTTGTTCGTGGCGTTGCTCGGCGCGCCGGGGGCCCACGCCCAAAAAGTCAAAACCAAAACCAAGGGCGCTGGCGCTGCCATGGCCACGGGCCAGGGCCCCCGCTGGTCGGCCGAAAAAGCCAACGCCTGGTACAAAACCCGCCCCTGGATGTCGGGCGCCAACTTCACGCCCAGCACGGCCATCAACCAGCTCGAAATGTGGCAGGCCACCACGTTCGACCCGCAAACCATCGACAAGGAGCTGGGCTGGGCCGAGGGCATCGGCTTCAACACGATGCGCGTGTTTTTGCATAGCCTGGCGTGGCAGCAGGACCCGGCCGGCTTCAAAAAGCGCGTGAACGACTACCTCACCATCGCCGACAAGCACCACATCGGCACCATCTTCGTCTTCTTCGACGACTGCTGGAACAAGACCGCCCAAACGGGGACCCAGCCCGCGCCCAAGCCCGGCGTGCACAACTCGGGCTGGGTGCAGGACCCCGGCGACCCGGCCTCGCGCGATTCGGCCACCTTCGTGGGCCTGAAGCCCTACGTGACGGACGTGCTCACGAGCTTCGCCCACGACAAGCGCATTGCCCTCTGGGACTTGTACAACGAGCCCGGCAACTCGGGCAAGGGCCTGGCCTCGCTGCCGCTGCTGCGCAACGTGTTTGCCTGGGCCACCGCCGTGCGCCCCGACCAGCCCCTGAGCGCCGGCCTCTGGAACTGGGACCCCAGCTACGGGCCCCTCAACACCTTCCAGGCCCTGCACTCCGACGTCATCACCTACCATTGCTACGACGAAGTGCCGTCCCACGAGCGCATCATCGCGCTGCTGGCCACCCACGGCCGGCCGCTGCTCTGCACCGAGTACATGGCCCGTCCGCGCAACTCGCGCTTCGTCAACATCATGCCCCTGCTGAAGAAGTACAACGTAGCAGCCATCAATTGGGGCTTGGTGGACGGCAAAACCAACACCAAGTACCAGTGGGACGTGCCCATCGCCGACGGCTCGGAGCCCGGCGAGTGGTTCCACGAGGTGTTTCGCAAAGACGGCACGCCCTACCACCAGGACGAGGCGGACCTGATCAAAAAAACCAACGGCAAGTAGGGCCCCGGTGGCGCTTCGCTTCCTAGGCTTGTTTCTGGATGAGAAAAAGTAGGCCGTCATGCCGAGCGCAGCGAAGCATCTCTACTGCTGAACTAATCATTGATTACTGCTGCGGGAGAGATGCTTCGCTGCGCTCAGCATGACGGCCTTTCCTCCCTGCTTTGAATTTACAACTTCATCCGACGATGCGCATTTTTCGAGGATTAACCCGGCTTTTGCTGGTGCTGGCGGCGCTGGCCTTGCTGCCCGCCTGCACCCGGCAGCGGGGCCCCCGTGCCCTGGTGCCGGCCACGGGGGCCCCGGCGCCGGCCACGTTCACCAACCCGCTGCTGCCGGTGGGGGCCGACCCGTGGAGCATTTACCACGACGGCTACTACTACTACACCAACACGACGGGCGACAACCTCACGCTCTGGAAAACCAAGAACTTGGCCGACCTCAAAAACGCCGAGCACCGCGTGGTGTGGACGCCGCCGGCCAAGGGGCCCAACAGCGGGCACATTTGGGCCCCCGAGCTGCACTTCCTGCGCGGCAAGTGGTACCTCTACTACGCCGCCGACGCCGGCGATAACCCCTCGCACCGCCTCTGGGTACTCGAAAATGCCTCGCCCGACCCGCTGCTGGGCACCTGGACCGACCGCGGCAAGCTGGCCGACCCGGCCGCCGACATGTGGGCCATCGACGGCTCGGTGTTCCTCAACAACGGCAAGCTGTACCTCATCTGGTCGGGCTGGGACGGCCGCGTGAACGGCCGCCAGGACATTTACCTGGCCCCCATGAAAAACCCCTGGACGCTGGCCGGCCCGCGGGTGCGCATTTCCACGCCCACCTACGACTGGGAGCGCAACGGCGACCTGCACGGCCCCAACGACCCGCCCCACGTGGCCGTGAACGAGGGCCCCGAGGTGATTCGGCACGGCAACAAGCTGTTCCTGGTGTACTCGGCCAGCGGGTGCTGGACGGATTTTTACGTGCTCGGCATGCTCACGGCCAACGCAAACAGCGACTTGCGCAAGGCCGCGTCGTGGACGAAAACCCCTACGCCGGTCTTCCAGCAGTCGCCCGAGAACAAGGTGTACGCGCCGGGCCACAACTCCTTTTTCACCTCGCCCGACGGCAAGGAAAACTGGTTGCTGTACCACGCCAACAGCGCGCCCGACCAGGGCTGCGGCCCCAAGCGCACGCCGCGGATGCAACGCTTCACGTGGCGCCCCGACGGCACACCCGACTTCGGCCAGCCCGTGCCCGCCGAGCAGGTGCTAGCCGTCCCCTCGGGCCAGTAGCGTGGGCCAGTAGCTTGGACTCTGCGAGTCCGCGCGTTTGAACAGACTAGGCGCATGTAGCGCGGACTTTGTAGTCCGCGGCTCTGAACGGTCGCTGCACGATTACCGGCGGTACGAAGCGAGAGCCGCGGACTCGCAGAGTCCACGCTACATGCGAAAAGGCCCGCTAATTACTTAGCGGGCCTTTTTCATTAAACCGGAAATTAAAACCGTGGGGCCCTACTTGCCCGGGGCTTCGGGCGGGGCCACCTCGTCGGCGACCGGCGCGGCGGTGGCGGCGGCCATTTGCTTGTAGTGGACTTCGGGCAGGGAGCGCAGGCGCTCGGCGGCCCACTCGGGCGTTACGTCGCGCTGGGGGTTGGCCAGCATTTCGTAGCCCACCATAAACTTGCGCACCGTGGCCGAGCGCAGCAGCGGCGGGTAGAAGTGCATGTGCAGGTGCCATTCGGGGTGCTCCTGGCCGTCGGTGGGGCGCTGGTGCCAGCCGGCCGAGTACGGGAACGACAACTCGAACAGGTTGTCGTAGCGAACGGTGAGGCGGCGCAGGATGTCGGCCAGGTCGTTCTTCTCTGTCTCGTTCAGCAGCTCCAGCGAGGCCACGGCGCGGCGCGGCAGCAGCAGCGTTTCGAAGGGCCAGGTGGCCCAAAACGGCACCAGTACCACCCACGTGTCGTTTTCGATAACGACGCGCTGCTGCTCGCGCAGCTCGGTGGCGAGGTAGTCGGTGAGCAGCGTGCGGCCGTGCTTTTCCAGATACGCAGCCTGCTGCACGGTTTCCTTGGCGGGGTCGACGGGCACAGTGTGCTGGGCCCAGATTTGGCCGTGCGGGTGCGGGTTCGAGCAGCCCATGATGAAGCCCTTGTTCTCAAAAATCTGCACGTAGTTGATGTCCGGCCGGGCCCCCAGGGTCTGGTACTCGTCCACCCACACGTCCACCACCCCGCGGATGGCCTCCGGCGTCATCTCGGGCAAGGTCAGGTCGTGCCGCGGCGAGAAGCAAATCACGCGGCCCACGCCGGTTTCGGACTCGGCAATCAGCAAGTTGTCGATGTTGATGCCCCCGGCCGGCCCGTCGGGTTGCAGGGCCGCAAAGTCGTTGTCGAACCGGAACGTGCCGGTGTATTGCGGGTTGTGGGCCCCGTTAGCGCGCACGTTGCCCGGGCACAGGTAGCACGTGGGGTCGTAGGCCGGGCGGTTGTCGGGGGGCGTTTTTTCCTGCTGGCCCTGCCAGGGGCGCAGGGCGCGGTGGGGCGACACCAGCAGCCACTCCCCGGTGAGCGGGTTGTAGCGGCGGTGCGATTGGTGGGTGGGGTCGAAGGCGGAATCGGACATAAGCGGGAAACGCGAAAGCGGCGAAAAGGGATGGATTTAGGAGGCGGACGCGGTGGCGGCTTGCAGCTCGCTCACGCCCCCCACGATGGTGGTGTGGTAGGTTTCGAGCTGCTGCTGGTACCGCTGCTCAAACGCCTTTTCCATCGCCGCCACAAACGCGTCGACCTGCTCAACGGCCACCAGGTTGATGGTGCAGCCGCCGAAGCCGCCGCCCATCATGCGGGCCCCCAGCACGCCGGGCAGCGGGCGGGCCATTTCCACCAGCTCGTCCAGCTCTGGGCAGCTCACCTGGTAGTCGTCGCGCAGGCCGGCGTGCGAGCCGTACATGGCCTGGCCCACGGCGGCCATGTCGTTGGCCTTCAAGGCGTCGCAGGCTTCTTGCACGCGCTGGTTTTCCTGCACCACGTAGCGGCAGCGGCGGTACACGACGTCGCCCATGGCGTCGCGCGCGGCCTCCACCTGCTCCAAGGTGGCGTCGCGCAGGCTCTTGATTGCGGGGTGCGTTTTTTGCAGCACGGCCACGCCCTGGGTGCACTCCTGGCGGCGCTTGTTGTACTCGGAGCTGGCCAGCGAGTGCTTCACGCCCGAGTTGCACAGCACTAGGTGGTACTGGTCGGCAGCAAAGGGGAAGTATTCGTAGTCGAGCGAGCGGCAGTCGAGGCGCACCACGTGGCCAGCGCGGCCGTGCAGGCTGGCAAACTGGTCCATAAGGCCGCTCATCACGTGGGCGTAGGTGTGCTCGGCCTGCTGGCCCATCTTGGCCAGCGTCATGCGGTCGAAGCCCGTGTGCAGCAGCTCGTTGAGCGCAAACGCCAGCCCGCACTCGATGGCGGCCGACGACGACATGCCCGCCCCCATCGGCACGTTGCCGCCAAACACGCAGTCGAAGCCCGGCACGGCCACCCCGTGCTTTTGGAACTGGGCCACTACGCCGAGCAAGTAGTTGGCCCACAGGTGGTCGCTGGGGGCCACGTCGGCCACCGCCACCTCGTAAGTATCGGCTTTATCAAACGACGCCAAGCGCACCGTGTCGCTGCCGTTCAGGCCCACTGCGAAATAGATTTCCTTGTCGATAGCAGCCGGCAGCACCAGGCCGTCGTTGTAATCGGTGTGCTCGCCGATGAGGTTGATGCGGCCCGGGGCCCGCACTAGCAGAGGCTCGTGGCCAAAACGGCGGTGGAAATCAGCGGAAATGGCAGCGATAGGCATAAGTAGATAGGTTTAGGGCCCTGATGGTACAGATTAGGCGGGTTAAAGGTCAGGTTTTTCCGCATAACGCACAAACGTTTGCGCAGAATTTGCCTAATTTAAACGCTTTTTAACAAAACTATACTAATAAAGAAGAGAATCTGAATAGTGGCGATGAGACGATTGCCGAGTTCTAATTCATTCCAGGTGCCGCATATTCATATTCAGTAAGCGCTGGCCTCTTCTTGTTAAAGTATAATAATTACATTGAGAAGCCTATACTGATCGGCGCTGGTGGGCCAGGGGCCTCTTGTGTTCAGCAGTATTGCGCACTTGCCTATGCCTCGCCTCTACTGACGCGGTTAGTAACGAACCCAAATTATCCACCTGCACGGCGGTTGAAAAAATATTATAGCGAAGTATGCAATCGTATGCTCATTTTGGCCAACGAGTAGCTCCTCGTTGCTTGCATTTTACTTTCGCACTTCTATTTTTACAACAAGCAAACAGCTAGCGGATGTTGCGTTATGGTAACAGAGGAACTTGTTTCTCCTGCAAACTGCCTTAAAAATGCATTTCTTTAGCAAGTCACTTCCATTTTAAATACAATAAGCTTTTCCGTCATCCTGGCGGTTTTTTTGCCTAGAGTAGCGCAAACGTTTGCACTTTCTGTACTTTCCACATCTACCCAATTTTTACCATTTTTTCCATGAAAAAGCTGCTACTTTCTCCACGGTATCTGCTTCCTGCGCTGGTGTGTTGCCTGCCCTCGGTTGGGGTTGCCCATTCCTTGGCGGCGTACCGCCCGCTCGTCACCAACCGGGCTCCTGTGGCTGATCCCGTGACCGGGCGCGTGACCGACGAAAAAGGCGAGGGCCTGCCCGGCGTAACGGTGCTCGTGAAGGGAACCCAAAACGGCACTTCGACCAACGCCAACGGCGAGTTTACCCTCGACGCACCCGCCGGGGCTACCCTAGTGCTGTCGTCGGTGGGCTACACCACACAGGAAGTGGCCGTGACTAGCGGTCCGCTAACGGTGCGCTTGGTGCAGGACAACCAGCAACTCAACGAAGTAGTGGTGCTGGGCTACGTGACCCAAGATCGCCAGAACCTGAGCAGCGCCGTCAGCAGCGTGAACGTGACGGAGGCCCAAAAGGCCCCGGTGGGCACCATCGGCGAGGCCATCCAGGGCCGCACCACGGGCGTGCTGATTAACAACAGCGGCAACCCGGGCCAGGCCCCCAACATCGTGATTCGGGGCCTCGGCAGCATCAACGGCGGCAGCTCGCCGCTGTACGTGGTCGACGGGTTGTGGACGGACAACATCCGCGACATCAACCCGACGGACATCGACCAGCTGACCGTGCTGAAGGACGCTTCTTCGACGTCCATTTACGGGTCGCGGGGCGCCAATGGCGTGATTATCATCACCACCAAGCGGGGCAAGGTCGGCAAGCCCACCATTGGGGTGACCGCCTACGCCGGCGTGCAAAACACGGTGAGCCGCTGGAAACTGACCAATGCGGCGCAATGGGCCGCCATCGAGCGGCAAGCTTACACCAACGCAGGCCTGCCCTTCCCCGGCTCAGTGGCCAACCCGGAAAACTACGCGGACACCGACTGGCAGAGCGAAATTCTGCGCACGGGCACGGTGCAAGACTACAACGTGAACCTGGGCGGCGGCTCGACGGGCGAAAAGTACAGCACCAACTTCCTGGTTTCCGGCGGCGTGTTCAGCCAGAAAGGGGCCCTGATTGGCACCGACTTTAACCGCTATACCCTACGCCTAAACTCGGGCCTGACCGCTGGGCGCTTCAAAATCAACGAGTCGGTGCAGCTGGCGCACGCCTTCACCACGCTGGCCAACGGGCAGCCCTTCCAGGACGCCATTCGGCTGCTGCCCACCATTCCGGTGTACAACCCGAGCGAATCGCCCTACACGGCGGGCTACGGCTACGGCTCGCCGGCAGCCAACACGTTCGGCACCAACCCGGTGGGCTCGCAAACCATCGAAACGCGCACCCAATACAACAACCGGATTCAAGGCAGCGTGAACGCCGAGTACTCCTTTTTTGACTTCTTGAGCTACCGCCTGAACCTGGGCGTGGAATCGCTGGATTACGTGGACCGCGACGCCCGGCGCTTCGGCCGCATCTCGCAAAACGCGCCCACCGACCCGTCGTTCCTGACCGAAAGCCGCGGCGACAACACCTTTTTGCTGGCCGAAAACATCCTTAATTTCAACAAGCGCATTGGCGAGCACGGCGTCAACGTGCTGGTGGGCTACTCGGAGCAACGCGGTAAAAACACGAACACCGGCGCCACCGCCCGCAGCTTCGTGAACAATGCCCCCGGGGCCCAAGACGGCTACGTGCTCGACGCGGGCACGGGCACAACCAGCGTGTTTGGTAACGTCCAGGAATACTCCAAACGGTCGTACTTCACCCAGCTCGTGTATGACTACAAGAACAAGTACTTGGTGACGGGCAGCTTCCGGCGCGACGGCTCGTCGCGCTTCGCCCCGGAAAACCGGTACGGCAACTTCGGGGCCGGCTCGTTGGGCTGGCGCATCAGCGAGGAAGATTTCCTCAAGAACTCGGCCCCGTTCATCAGCAACCTGAAGGCCCGCGTGAGCTACGGCGTGAACGGCAACGACAACATCGGCAACTACAGCTACCAGGGCGTCATCAACCAGAACGTCAACTACCCCTTCAATGGCCAGGACGTGAACAACGGCCAGATTCAGACCAGCTTGGCCAGCAACGGCATCAAGTGGGAATCGCGCTACACGACCAACTACGGCCTCGATTTGGGCTTGCTGGACAACCGCGTCACGTTCTCGGTAGACTACTACACTTCTACTACGAAGGACGCCCTGATTTTCCCGACCCTGGCGGCAGCCCTCGGCAACCCCGGCCAGCCGCCCTACCAGAACATCGGGCAGTTGCAGAACCGCGGCTTCGAGTTTCAGGCCGGCTACCAGCAGAACAAAGGCGCGTTCACCTACGGCGTATCGGCCAACCTGTCTACTGTTAAGAACAACGTGCTGCAGCTGGCCCAGGAAGGGCAGGTTATCGGCAGCGGGGCCACGCAAACGGCGGTGGGCCACCCGGTGGGGGCCTTTTTCCTGATTCCGTTCGATGGCGTGTTCCAGACGCAGGACGAGGTGAACAGCTACAAGAACGCGGCGGGTAAAGTAATCGAGCCCTTCGCCCAACCCGGCGACGCTCGCTACCGCGACACGAACGGCGACGGCCAAATCAACGACGACGACCGGGTGTACTACGACACGAACATTCCGAAGCTGCAATTTGGCCTCAGCGCCAACGCGGCCTACCGGGGCGTCGACCTGTCGTTCCTGATCCAGGGCGCCAGCGGCAACCAGGTGTTCAACGTGGCCCGCTCCACGATGGACCGCACCGACGACCCGAGCAACTTCCGGGCTGACTTTGCGCCTTGGACGCCCGACAACCGCTCCACCACTACGCCCCGGGCCCTACAGGCGGGCGGCGCCACCAGCGACTTGCAAGCCGCCGCCGGCTCCAACTCGCGGGGCAGCTCGCGCTTCCTCGAAGACGGCTCGTACGGCCGCCTCAAAAACGTAACGGTGGGCTACACCGTGCCGAAGCAGATAATCAGCAACCTGCGGGGCTTCAGCAGCTTGCGGGTGTACCTGACGGGCCAAAACCTGATTACCGCCACCAAGTACAGCGGCCCGGACCCGGAGTTTGTGAACGGCAACTTCTTTCAGCGCGGCGTTGATTTCAGCGCGTTCCCCAACCTGCGCACCTACACCGGGGGCATTCAACTGGGCTTCTAAACCGCGGCCGCGGGGGCCCCACTTGCCCCCGGCTTCTCACTTATTTAACGCTACCCAAACCATGCATTTTTATAAGCGCACCGCGGCCGCCCTGCTGGGGGCCCTGGCCCTCACCACGGGCTGCCAGAAGGATTTGCTCGACAAAGTCAACCCCAACTCGCCCACCGTTGGCACGTTCTGGCAAACCCAGACCGACGCCGCGGCGGGCGTCACGGCCGCCTACTCGGCCCTGCAATTTCCGGGCACCTACGCCCGCTGGCTCCACTTCGCCAACGACATCCGCTCGGACGAAGGCTACAGCCTGAGCCCCTGGACGGACCTGGCCAACTTCACCCGGTTCGTGCAGTTCGACTACGACCTCGAGCCCACCCGCGTCATCTGGGAAGACCATTACCGCGGCGTGTTCCGCTGCAACCAAATCCTGGCTTATGTGCCGGCCATTCAGATGGACGCCGCCATGCAGAAAACCTTGCTGGCGGAGGCCCACTTCCTGCGGGGCATGTACTACTTCAACCTCGTGACGCACTTCGGCAACGTGGCCATGATCCTGGAACCGTCCACGGTTACCAGCTCGCCCATGCAGGCCACCGTGGAAGAAGGCATGGCCCAGGTGGTGAGCGACTTGCAAGCCGCCGTGGCCGACTTGCCCGTGGCCAACGACGTGGGCCACGCCACCAAGGGCTCGGCCGAGGCCCTGCTGGGCCGGGTGTACATGCAGCAGCACAAGTGGGCCGAGGCCTCGGCGCTGTTCACCACCGTCATCAACTCGGGCAAGTACGCCCTGGTGGCCAACTACTTGGATAATTTCACCATTGCCAACGAAAACAACAGCGAATCGGTGTTCGAAGTCCAGTTCTCCAGCGTGAACCAGGGCGGCGGGCAAGACGTGGCCGGGGCCAGCGAAGGCTTCGAGCGGGCCCAGTTTTTTGGCCCTCCCGGCATCGGCTGGACCGACGGACGCGCTCGGCCTTGGCTGCTGACCGAGATTAGCGAGAAGACGGTGAGCGGCGCCGACGACCCGCGCCGCGACATCACCGTGTTTCATTACCCCATGCTGCTGTTTGGCCAAACCTACGAGCAGCGCAACGTGCCCACCACCGACACCTTCTGGCACAAGTACGAGGACGACCGCACCCAAAACTTCGAGAACTACTTCTCGGGCATCAACTTCCGCGTGATTCGCTACGCCGACGTGCTGCTGATGCAGGCTGAAGCCCTCAACGAGTTGGGCCAAACGGCGGCCGCCGTGCCGCTCATCAACCAGGTGCGCCAGCGCCCGTCGGTGAATCTAACCCCGCTGACGGCTACGTTCTCGCAAGCCCAAATGCGCACCCAGATTATGCACGAACGGGTATGCGAGCTGGCCGGCGAAGGCACCCGCTGGCTCGACCTGAACCGCTGGGGCCTGCTGAAGAGCCAAGGCACCCTCGACGTACTAAAGGCCCCTAGCCACGACCCGGATTTCATCAACTTTGTGATTGGCAAGTCGGAATACCTGCCCATCACCCGCACCGACCTGACGGCCGACCGCAACCTCAAGCAGAACCCCGGCTACTAGCCGCCGACCTGCGCCGGGGCCCCACCCCCACCCAACCGCGCCGCTGGAAAAGTCTTTTTCAGCGGCGCTGTCGTTGGCGCCCAAGGGGTTTTGCTACCCCAGCCCCTTGGGCGCCGCCGGGCGCGGCGGTCCTTTCTCCTTCCTTTTCCTTTCCTAATTCCTAATGTTCTCGAAGTTTCTGACCCGCGTTGTGCTGCTGGGGGCCCTGGTGGCCTGCCAGGGCACCACCGACCCGGTGGCGCCTACCCCGCCGCCCACCCCGCCCACCACGCCGACGGCTACCACCTTCACCAACCCGCTGCTGGCGTCGGCGCCCGACCCGTGGGTGTACCAGAAGGACGGGTTTTACTACTTCCTGAGCACGAGCGGCGGCGACGTGCGCATCCGCAAAACGGCCAAAATGGCGGAGCTGGCCACCGGCGCCATCAAAATTGTGTGGACGCCCGCCAGCGCCACCGCCGCCAACTCGCACGACGTGTGGGCCCCGGAATTGCACTTCCTCGACGGCAAGTGGTACATCTACTTCACAGCGGGGCCCGGTAGCTGCTGCGGCGGCCAGCGCCTGTGGGTGCTTGAAAACGCCAACCCCGACCCCATGCAGGGCACCTGGACGGAGAAGGGCCGCATTTTTAACCCCACCGAGGACGAGTGGGCCATCGACGGCACGGTGCTGGAGCAGGGCAGCAAGCGCTACTTGGTGTGGTCGGGCCACCGCACCGGCGCCGAGGAGACGCAGCGCCTCTACATCTCCGAAATGAGCAACCCCTGGACGCTCACCGGCCCGCGCGTGGAGCTGAGCAGCCCGCAGTACGACTGGGAAAAGTACGGCCCGGTGCCCGTGAACGAGGGCCCCGAAATCATCCAGCACGGCAGCAGCACCTTCCTCATCTACTCGGCCAGCCACTGCAACACCGACAACTACGCCCTGGGCCAGCTGCGCATGCCCAGCACCGCCGACCCACTGGTGGCCGCCAACTGGCGCAAATCGGCCACGCCGGTGCTCGTCACCAACGCTGCCGGCGGGGCCTACGGGCCGGGCCACAACGGCTTCTTTAAGTCGAAGGACGGCACCGAGGATTGGATTGTGTACCACGCCAACAGCGGCGCCAACCAGGGCTGCGGCGACGCCCGCAACCCCCGCATGCAGAAGTTCACCTGGAACGCCGACGACTCGCCCAACTTCGGCACGCCCGTGGCCATCGGCACGGCCGTGCCCCGGCCCGCGGGCGAGTAGCGGGGCCCCTCACCCTTTCTCATTTGCGCCATGAACAAGCTTTTTCACTGGCTGGGGGCCCTGGCCGGCTTGCTGGCCCTAGCCGCCCCCGCCGAGGCCCAAACCCGCTTCGACCTGCCGCGGCCCACGTACTACCCGCGCGTCATCCGCTTGGCCCAGGGGCCCGGGGCGGGCCGCTTGCTGGCCAGCTTCGACGTGGGTAAGACCGGCACCCTCTACGAAAGCCCCGACAACGGCCGCACTTGGCAGCACCTAGCCGACGTGGCCGACGCCACGCCGCCGGGCATGTGCTGCTCGGGCCTGTACGAAGTGCCGCAGGCCCTGGGGGCTACCCCGGCCGGCGCGTTGCTGTGGGCTACTTCGGTGGGCACTGACCGCGGCGGGCGCGGGCCATGCAGCATCCGCGCGTACCGCAGCACCGACGGCGGGCGCACTTGGGCCTTCTTCTCGGAGCCCGTGAAGGGCTTCATCGGGCTGTGGGAAGCCGAGTTTGTGGTGGACGCCGCGGGCCAGCTGGTGGTGTACTACTCCACCGAAGAGCACAAGGCCGAGGGCTACAACCAGGCCCTGGCCCACAAAACCTCGGCCGACGGCGGCCTCACCTGGGGCCCCGAAACGCTGGACGTGGGCCGCCCCGACGGCGCCCTGCGCCCGGGCATGGCCGTGGTGCGCCGCCTGCCCGACGGCACCTACGCCATGAGCTACGAACTGTGCGGGCAGGGCTGTGACGCCTACCTGCGCCGCTCGCCCGACGGCACGCACTGGGGCGACGCCCAGGACCTGGGCACCCGCATCGAGTCGGCCGAAGGGCACCACTTTGCCCACGCCCCCACCCTGGCTTGGGCCCCGCTGCCCGGCCAGCCCCAGGGGCGCCTGCTGGCCGTGGGCCAGTTGCTGCTCAACAACACCGACAACACCAAAGCCCCCGCCAGCGGCCGGGTGTATATGCTGAACGACCACGACGGCCAGGGCCCCTGGACGGAGGTGCCCGCCCCCGTGCCCGTGCCCGACGCCAAGGACAACCCCTGCCCCAACTACAGCTCGCAGCTGGTGCCCGGCGCCGACGGCCTCACCGTACTAGAAGTGGCCCTGAACTTTGTGGACGGCACCTGCCAGGCCTTTTACCAAACCGCCCCGCTGCCCGCGCCGCCCGCCCGGGCCAAGGCCAGCCGCAAAAAACGGCCGTAGGTTTGGGTTACTTCCCGCGCTGCGGCCCGCGTTTCACTCCTTAGCTTTTCTACGTTTTGCGCTTTCAACCTTCTTTCCGCACGTTTCGGCCACTGGCCGCCGCCCTGGCAGGTGGCGCGCTGCTTAGTGCTGCCCCGCTGGGGGCCCAGGCCCAACCTAGCGCCCGCCCGGCGCCCGCCACCGCTACCCCCCCGCCCGCTGTGGCCGTATCCGAGCCCGTGCTGCCGGGCGATTTTCCCGACCCGTCGGTGGTGAAAATTGGGAATACGTACTGGGCCACGGCCACGTCGTCGAACTGGGGCCCCGTGTTTCCGCTGCTGAAATCGACCAACCTGACGGACTGGACGCCGGCGGGCAGCGTGTTTGGGGGCGAGCGGCCAGCTTGGGCTGACTACTACTTCTGGGCTCCCGAAATCAGCCAGGACGGCGGCAAAACCTACATTTTTTACACGGCGCACCAGCGCGGCGGCAACCTGGCCGTGGGCGTGGCCAGCGCCGACCGCCCCGAGGGCCCCTACCGCGACCACGGCCCGCTGGTGGGCCAGCCCGACGGCTCGATTGACGCCTTTCCGGTGCGCGACGAAAAGGGCCAGCCCTACCTGGTGTGGAAGGAAGACGGCAACAGCGTCAGCAAGCCCACGCCCATCTGGGCCCAGCCCATGAACGCGGCCCGCACCGCCCTCACAGGCACCAAAACCGAGCTGTTCCGCAACACCGCGCCTTGGGAGGGCAACCTCGTGGAGGGCGTGAGCATGGTGCGCCACGGCGGCTACTTCTACGCCTTTTACGCGGCCAACGGCTGCTGCGGGGGCGGCTGCACCTACGCCACCGGCGTGGCCCGCGCCAAAACCCTGCTGGGGCCCTGGGAGAAGTACGCCCGCAACCCCATCCTCACCCAAAACGCGGCCTGGAAGTGCCCCGGCCACGGCACCGCCGTGGAGCGCAACGGCCGCTGGTACCTGCTGCACCACGCCTATGCCGCCGCGGCCGGCAGCCAGATGGTGGGCCGCCAGGGCGTGCTCAGCGAATTCACCTGGGGCCCCAGCGGCTGGCCG
>NZ_MDZA01000456.1 GCF_001816125.1 Hymenobacter coccineus
GCGGCCTGGCGCTTGGCCGGGGCCGTGCTGGCCCCCCTGGCCGGCCGGGCCCAAGCCACCGTGGTGCCCCTCACCAACGGCCGCGCCGAGGCCGAAGCCGGCGTGCTGGCCGGCGTGACGGTGGCCACCACGCCCACCGGGTTTTCCGGCGCGGGCTTCGTCACGGGCTTCGATAACAGCGACGCCAAAAACGTGGCCATCACTTTCGACAATCCCACCGCAGGCCTCTACAAGCTGTCGGTGGGCTACACGTCGCCCTTCGGCCCAAAGGTGGCCAACCTGGACGTGAACGGGTCCAAGTCGACCGTTTCGTTTGCTGGCACCACCGCCGGGACCGATTTTGCCGCCGCCGACGCCGGCACTGTGCTGCTGCCTGCGGGCCTGACCACCGTCACCATCGGCGGCAATTACGGCTACTACGGGGTGGACTACGTGCAGCTAACGACTGCTTCGGTGGCCCCCCCGCCCAAGCCGGCCAAGCAGCTCTCCGACCCGCTGGCCACGCCCGCCGCCAAGGCGCTGCACGGCTACCTGGTCGATTTGTACGGTAACAAAATCCTGTCGGGCCAGCAAGACGACCAATACGGCAACCCTAATTCCGAAGTTAAATACGTGCTGGCCACCACCGGCAAAGAACCGGCCATCGTGAGCATGGACGTATTCGACTACTCGGCCGCGCCGGTGGCCAAGTATGGCACGCCCAGCGGCACCACCGAGCGCTACCTGGGCTGGAGCAGCAGCGGCAACGGCCGCGGCATCACCAGCCTCATTTGGCACTGGCGGGCCCCCGCCGACAACGTGACGACCGCCAACCCGACCGGCAGCCCGGACGGTGCCTTCTACACCGTCAACACCGCCTTCAACTTCGCCGACGCGCTGGCTGACACGGCCGGCACCAAGTACCACTTGCTACTGGCCGACATCGACCTGATTGCCGTGCAGCTCAAGAAGTTCCAGGCGGCGGGCGTGCCCGTGCTGTGGCGGCCGCTGCACGAAACCCCTGGTACGTTTTTCTGGTGGGGCAACCAGGGCCCCGACAATTTCAAGAAGCTCTGGCAATTGCTTTACACCCGCCTCACGGTGCGCCACCAGCTGCACAACCTGATTTGGGTGTATTCGGCCAACGCCACGCCCGACGCGGCCTGGTACCCGGGCGACGCCTACGTAGACGTGGCCGGCGACGACATCTACCAATCCACCCCCGTGCCCGACCCCAACGTGAACATCTCGGGCAACTGGACCGCCATGCGGGCCCTGGCCCCCACCAAGCTCATCGCCCTCACCGAGAGCGAGAGCCTGGTGAACCCCGACCAGGCGCGGGGCTACGCCACGTGGTGGTCGTGGTTTTGCGCCTGGCAGGGCAGCTACATCCGCACCCAGCCGGTGGCTTTCCTCACCAGCTTGTATAACGACAACGACGTCATTACCAAGGATGAATTGGCCGATTGGATAACCCAGTCGCCCCTGGCGGCCCGCAGCGGCGCGGCGGCCACGGCGGCCGGCCTCACCGCCTTCCCCAACCCGGCCAGCGGCGCCACCCTTAACGCCCGCCTGCGCCTGGCCACTGCCCAGGCCGTGACGGTGGAGCTGGTGAACACCCTGGGCCAGCGCGTGGCCACGCTGCACCCGCGCCTAGCCGCCGGCGACAACCAGTTCCAGGTGCCGCTGGCCGGCGTGGCCCCCGGCGTGTACCAACTGGTGGTGCGCTCCGAGCGCCAGCCCACCCTGAGCCAGCGCGTACTGATCACCAAGTAATTATCCAGGCTTTTCTCACAAATAAGGGCCCGGCTGCGCTTGCAGCCGGGGCCCTATTTTTTTGCGTGGTACGCCGCGGGCGCGGCTACGGCGCGGTGTACAGCCGCGGGCGGTCGGCCTCGAATATGGTGAGCGGGTCTTGGTAGAAGCGCAGGAAGCCGGGCACGCTGGCGTGGCCGGGGTACGGCGCGTAGAAGTGGCCGGTGTGGGCGTTGCGCCACACCATGAGGTAGGCAATTTGGCGGGCCTGCGGGTCGGCCTTGATCTGGCCCAACAGGTTTTCGTCGAACCAGTTGGGGGCCGTCAGTTTTTCCAGGCCGGCTTCGGTGAGGGCGGGGATTTTGTGGCGCTGGTGCGCCTCGCCCACGATGGCGGCCAGGGTGGCGACGCCCTTATTGGGGGCGGCCACGGCGTTGAAATCGCCGTAGTCGTCGAAGCCCAGCACGTCCACGTAGTCGTCGCCGGGGTAGCGTTCGAAGTACTCGGCCATGTTGGGCACGCGGTCGGGCGAGTAGGCGAAGAGCAGGTTGTGCACCTGTTTTTCGTCGCGCAGGTACCGCACCGTGAAGCGCCAAAGCTGCACAAACTCGGCCTGGGTGCAGTGGCGCTTGCCCCACCAAAACCACGAGCCCGTGTGCTCGTGAAACGGCCGGAAGATGACGGGCACGGCCGTGCCGTCGGGCGCTTGGAGGCCTCGGAAGTATTCGGCGGCCACGTCCAGGGCCCGCACATAGGCCGCGTGCTGGGCCCCGCCCGGCAGGATGGCCGCCACCACGGCCGTGGTGTCGTAGAAGTTTTTGCCGGTCACGAAGTTGTCCATGTGCCAGCAAAACGTGTTGAGGCCCCCGCGCTGGTAGGCGTCGAGCACCAGCTGGCGGTGGCGGCGCAGCGCGGTGTCGGTGGCCACGGCGCGGCCCTGGCGGGCGGCGTTCACCACTTCGGCCACGTCCCAGCCGTACACCGCGGGGTTCGAGCCGCACACGCTTTTGATGTCGCTGCGGTCGGGCTCGTCGTGCCAGCCCACGCCGTACTGCGTAGCGTCCTGCTGGCCCACCAAAATGCCCGGCCCGCGGGGGTGCAGCAAGTTGTAGAACAGCGCCTTGGTTTGGTATGTGGCCTTTTTATCGACCACGGCCACGGGGTGCGGGAAGCGGCCAGGGGCCCCCGCCTGGGGCCCCTGGCCAGCCCGGCAGCCGGCCAGGGCCAGCACCGCACCTAGCAGCCAGACGGCCCGCGCCGGGCGCTTCGTGGCGCGGGTGGTCATCGTTTCAGCGGCTGCGCAGCCACGCCTTGGGTGGTTATTTTAACGGGCAGGATGCGGCCGGTTTTGTCGAAGTGCATCTCCTCTAGGCACACTTGGCGGTGGTTGCCGTCGGCGTCGCCGAGCGGGTGGCGGTGGTAGGCGATGTACCAGCGCTCGGTGCCCGGCACCTGAATGACGGAGTGGTGCCCGGCGCCGGTGCCCACTTTGGGGTCCTGGGCCAGGATTTTGCCTACTCGCTGGAACGGGCCAAACGGCGAATCGCCCACGGCGTAGGCCACCGAGTAGTCGGGCCCGGTCCAGCCGCCCTCGCTCCACATGAAGTAGTACTTGCCTTGGCGGCGGAACATCAGGGGGCCCTCCACGTAGCCCTGGGGCGTGATGGAGCGGAACGTGGTGCCATCGGCGAAGGGCACGAAGCCCGTGAAATCGTCCTTCAGCTGGGCAATGTTGCAGTGCCCCCAGCCGCCGTAGATGAGGTAGTATTTCCCGTCGCCGTCCTTGAACACGAACTGGTCGATGGGCTGGGCCCCGTTCTCCACGGTGCCCACCAGCGGGCGCTTAAGCAGGTCCTTAAACGGACCGGCCGGGCTGTCGGCCACGGCCACGCCGATGCCTCCCGGCGGCTCGTTTGCTTTTTCGGGGTGGTAGTCGTTGGCCCCAAAAAACAGGTAGTACTTCCCGCCCTTCTCCACAATGGCGGGGGCCCACATGGCCCGGTGGGCCCACTTCACGCTGGCCGTGTCGAGCACGTGCGGGTGCTTGGTCCAGGTCACGAGGTCGGGCGAAGAAAACGCGTCCAGGTACACCTGCTGGTTGTAGGGGGCCGAATAAGTGGGGTATATCCAGTACTGCTTCCCAAAAATGGCCGCCTCCGGGTCGGCGTACCAGCCGGGGAAAATGGGGTTGCCGGCCGCTTTGGCGGGCTTTGCGGGCGTGGCGGGGGCCCGTTGGGCCCAGCCGGGGGCGCTGGCGGCCAGCAGGCCGGCGAGCAAAAGGGTGTGTTTCATGCGGTGGTGCAAGGCACTGGGGAGTTTTGCCCAACGGCGGCAAACCCCACCAGCACCGGGTGGAAAGGGGAAGGACTTGGGGCCCCAAGGTATTCACCACCATCCAAAAACTCCGGCTTGGCCCAGCCCACGGACTGGCTGATACCTGTTTTGGTCAAAAAAATACCAGGATTGTTCTGCGCAATTGGCCGACCTTCGCCTATGCTTTCCGCCCGTTTTTCCGCCCTTCTTCCGCCCGCCATGCTCCCCCCCCGCTCGCTACTAATATCCACCGTTTTATTGGCCTTGGCCGCCCCTACTGCCCGGGCCGCCGTGCGCCTGCCCGCGCTGGTGGGCAGCCACATGGTGTTGCAGCGCGACCGGCCGGTGCCGGTGTGGGGCTGGGCCGCGCCGGGCGAAAAAGTGACCGTCACGTTTCGGGGCAAGGCCTACCCGGCCACGCCCGGCGCGGGCGGCCGCTGGCAGGCCACGCTGCCGGCCACGCCCGCCGGGGGCCCCTACGCCCTCACGGTGCAGGGCAGCAACCGCATTGAGCTGACGGACATTCTGGTGGGCGACGTGTGGCTGGCCTCGGGGCAGTCGAATATGCAGTTCAAGGTGAAGGACGGCAACCCCGGCGGCTACCAGCCCACCAATAATGCCGACCAGGAAATTGCGGCCGCCAACTGGCCCCGCATCCGCATGTTCACGGTGAGCGAGGCGGTGGCCTACCGCCCGCAGGCCGAGGCCGCCGGCAGCGGCTGGCAGGTGTGCAGCCCGGCCACGGTGGCGCAGTTTTCGGCGGTGGCGTACTTCTTCGGGCGTAACTTGTACCAGCAGTACCAGGTGCCGATGGGCCTGGTGGTGAGCAGCTGGGGCGGCACCCCGGCCGAGGCCTGGGTGAGCGCCGCGGGCCTAAAAGCTTTCCCCGAGTTCAGCAAAACGGTGGCCGACTTTGCCAGCCGCACCACTGAGCTGGCCGCCGACCAGCAAGCCTTCGCAGCGCAGCAGCGCGCCTTTGGCCAAAACCTGGCCACCCACGACCAGGGCTACCTGCCCGGTGGCAAAACCTGGGCCGGTGCCGATTTTGACGCCCGCGCCTGGCCCACCATGGCCCTGCCCGGCGCTTGGGAGCGCACCCCCGCCCTAGCCGACTACGACGGCGTGGTGTGGTTCCGCAAGGAAATTGAGCTAACCGCCGCCGACGCTGGCCGCGACCTTACCTTGGCCCTGGGGGCCATCGA
Source organism: Hymenobacter coccineus (assembly GCF_001816125.1). GTDB lineage: Bacteria > Bacteroidota > Bacteroidia > Cytophagales > Hymenobacteraceae > Hymenobacter > Hymenobacter coccineus. Next base: position 5,250 of record NZ_MDZA01000456.1, read on the forward strand.
CGACGCCGACAGCACCTGGTTTAATGGCGTGAAGGTGGGCGGCACCACCGGCTACAACCAGCCCCGCACCTACCGCGTGCCCGCCGCGCTGGTGCACCCGGGCCGCAACGTGGTGGCCGTGCGCGTGGTGGACACCGGCGGCGGCGGCGGCCTCACGGGGCCCGCCGAGGCGCTGCGCCTCACCACGCCCGGCCGCACGCTGGCCCTGGCGGGGCCCTGGCAGTACCAACTGGGCGTGGCCCCCGGCCTGGTGCCCAAGTCGCCCATAGCCGGCGGGGCCCAAAATGCCCCCACGGCCCTCTACAATGCCATGATTGCTCCGCTCGAATCCATGGCCCTCAAGGGCGTCATCTGGTACCAGGGCGAAAATAACGCCGGCCGCGCCGCGCAGTACCGCACCCTGTTCCCGGCCCTGATTGCCGACTGGCGCGCCCACTGGGGCCCCCAGCTGCCGTTCTTTTTCGTGCAGCTGGCCAACTTCCAGCCCGCCCAACCGCAGCCTACCGAGTCGGCTTGGGCCGAGCTGCGCGAAGCCCAGGCCGGGGCTCTAAAACTGCCCCGCACCGGCATGGCCACCGCCATCGACATCGGCGACCCCGCCGACATCCACCCCCATAACAAACAGGAGGTGGGCCGCCGCTTGGCCTTAGCCGCCCGCCACGTGGCCTACGCCGACAACCAGCTGGTTTACAGCGGCCCCACCTACGCCAGCCAAGCCCCTACCGGCCCCGCCATTCGCCTGAAATTCACCCAAACCGGCGCCGGCCTGCAAGCCAAGGGCGGCACCCCGCTGCAAGGCTTCGCCGTGGCCGGGGCCGACCGCAAGTTTTACTGGGCCACGGCCAAGTTAGTGGGCAACGAAGTGGTGGTGCAAAGCGAGCAAGTACCGACCCCCGTGGCCGTGCGCTACGACTGGGCCGACAGCCCCAACGGCAACCTCTACAATAAGGAGGGCCTGCCCGCCGTGCCCTTCCGCACCGATACTTGGCCAGGCATCACAGAGGGCCACAAGTAGCCTGTAGCGTGGACTCTGTAGCCCGCGGCTTTGAATGGTCGCTGCACGGGCTGTAGCGACCGTTCTAACGCGCGGACTCGCAGAGTCCACGCTACACCTATTCTAAATAAAGATGCGGGTGCCCGAGAAGTTGCTGCGGAACTCCTTAGGCGTGCAGCCTTTCTTCTTTTTGAAGGTGCGGTTGAAGTTGGAAATGTTGTTGAAGCCGCACTTGTAGGCCACTTCGGCCACGTTATGGGTGGTTTCGATGAGCATGCGCGTGGCGTGGCCCAGCCGGATTTCGTTCAGGCTGTCGATGAACGTGCTGCCGATGCGCTTCTTGATGAAGCGGCTGAAGGAGGCCACCGGCATGTTGGCCACCTTGGCCACCTCCGTGAGGGTGACGGCGCGGCTGTAGTGGGCATTCATGTACTCGAATACCTTCTCGATGCGGCGGCTGTTGTAGTTGAGCTGCTCGTTGTTGGAGCTAGAGTCGGAGAGCGTGCGCAGGTTGCGCGACGTGGACAGGTCGTGCAGAATGGAGAGCAGCTCCAGCACCGAGTCGAACCCGTTCTTCTGGCCCAGCGCCAGGATGCGGGGCTGGAGCCGCTCGATGGTGTCGCGCGAGAACAAAATGCCGCGCTGCGCCTTCTCAAACATCGTTTTGATGAAGCTGAGCTGGTTTTTGCGCAGGAACCGCTCTTCAAACAAGTCCTTGTGAAACTGGATGGTGAGCTCCCGAATGTCCTCGGTTTCGCACTTGTGCGTGAACCAGGCGTGGTACAAATTGGGCCCCACGAGCACCAGCTCCAGGTCGTCGATGGCCTCGATGTGGTCGCCCACGATGCGCTTGGCGCCCTTGGCGTTCACGATCAAATTCAGCTCGTATTCCTCGTGGTAATGCAGCGGGAAGTCGAACTTCTTTTTGGCACGGGAGAACAGCGTGAAGCAGTCGCTTTGGGTCAGCGGCGTGATTTCACGCATGATGTCGGGCTTCATAGTAAGGCGGGTGGGAGGGTTAGGGTCAATAAAAGTACACCGCGGCGGCGAAAATGCTATCAATCCGCAATCCTTTGCAGCAAGGGGCCCCAGCGGTCATTTTACCCAGTTATAGCACTGGCAGGGCATATATAGTCTGAAAGCTCACTAAAATGAAGCAATGGCCTACAAATAAATGAGCCAATAGTATTACGAATTGCTCATCGATTGCGGGACCTTTGTTTCCGTGGCGCTTGCCAGAATCCTTGTTTTTCTATTCCCTCGTTTCCACTTCCCCGCCCGGGGCGCGGTTGCCAGGCGCCGGGCCCGCTTGGTGCGGCCCGCAGCAGCTTTTTCGGGCATTCACGCGGTTTTTACATGACCAAACTTTTTCGATGGAGCGGCGCGCTGGCCTTGGGTGCAGCCCTGGCCACGGGGGCCCTGGGGGCCCCGGCGCCGGCGGGCTTCGTGCAAGCCAAGGGCACGCAGTTCACGCTCAACGGCAAGCCCTACCGCTACATCGGGGCCAACTACTGGTACGGCGGCTTGCTGGCCACCCAGGGCCCCGCCGGCAAGGCCCGCCTGGCCCAGGAGCTGGACTTTTTGAAGCAGCACGGCGTGGCGAACCTGCGCGTGATGGTGGGCGCCGAGGGCCTGAGCAGCGGCTACCAGTACCGGGTGCTCCAGCCGCTGCAGCCCACGCAGGGGCAATTTGACGAAAACATCATGGCCGGGCTCGACTACCTGCTGGCCGAGTTGGGCAAGCGCCAGATGAAGGCCGTGCTGCACTTCACCAACACCTGGGAGTGGAGTGGCGGCCTGGGCCAGTACCTGGAGTGGAACAACTACACCGGCCAGCCCCTGCCCAAAAACCCCGGCTACACTTGGGACAAGTACCGCGCCTACATCGCGCAGTTCTACAGCTGCGCGCCGTGCCAGGACGCCGTGGCCACCTACATTCGCTACGTACTGGCCCGCACCAACACCCTGACGGGCAAGCGCTACACCGCCGACCCGGCCATCATGGCCTGGGAAATCATCAACGAGCCGCGGCCCATGCTGCCCGCTGCCAACCCCTCTTTCGAGGCCTGGATGAAGCAGACGGCGGCCCTGGTCAAATCCATCGACCCGAACCACTTGCTGACCACCGGCAGCGAGGGTACCATGGCCTATGACGGCGACCAGGGCGTGTACGAGCGCCTGCACGCCGACCCGCACATCGACTACCTCACCATCCACATCTGGCCCAAAAACTGGAGCTGGTTCCGCGACACGGCCACCGCTAAGGGCTTCCCGGCGGTGCTGGCCCGCACCAAAGCCTACGTGGACCAGCACGTGGCCGTGGCCGCCCAGCTGCGCAAGCCGCTGGTGGTGGAAGAGTTTGGCCTGCCGCGCGACGGCCAGGTATTCACCTTAGGGGCCCCCACGGCCCTGCGCGACCAGTACTACGGAGCCCTGTTTGGCATGGCCAAGGGCAACACGCCGGCTGGCCGCGTCATTGCGGGCTACAACTTCTGGGCCTTTGGCGGCGCGGCGCGGCCGGTGCCGGGCCAGGTGTTCTGGAAGCCCGGCGATGCCTACATGGGCGACCCCGGCGGCGAAGAGCAGGGCCTGAACTCGGTGTTCGACGCCGACCAATCGACCTGGGCCGTGATTGACCAGTACACCAAAACCATCCGCTAACCCACCACCATGAAGCTGTTTCGCACTTTTGTGCTGGCCGCTACGGCCGCCGCACTGGCCCTGGGGGCCCAGGCGCAAGCCCCGGCGCCCATCGCCGACCCAGCCGCCACGCCCGCCACCAAGCTGCTGCTGGCCAACCTACACCGCCTGCTGCCCCGCGGCGTGATGTACGGCCACCAGGACGACCTGGCCTACGGCATCGCCCAAGCCGGCCAAATGTGGAAGGGCGACGCCAACCGCTCCGACGTGAAAAGCACCGCCGGGGCCTACCCCGCCGTATTTGGCTGGGAGCTGGGCCACCTGGAGCTCGACAGCGCCCGCAACCTCGACGCCGTGCCGTTTGCCAAAATTCGGAGCTACGTGCAGCAGGCCTACGCCATGGGGGCCGTCAACACCATCAGCTGGCACCTGGACAACCCGCACAACGGCAAAACCGCCTGGGACACGGCCCGCACCGTGCCGTTCATCCTGCCCGGGGGCCCCGACCACGCCAAGTACGTGGCGCGCCTCGACCGGCTAGCCGCTTTCCTAGGCAGCCTGAAGGGCCCTAAGGGCGAGGCCATTCCGGTCATCTTCCGGCCGTTTCACGAGCACACGGGCTCGTGGTTTTGGTGGGGCAAGAAGGAATGCACCCCGGCCGAGTTCACGGCCCTGTGGCGCTTCACGGTGGACTACCTGCACAACCAGAAAAAGCTCCACAACCTGATTATCGCCTACTCGGCGTCGGACTTTGCCGACGAGGCCGACTACCTGGAGCGCTACCCCGGCGACGCCTACGCCGACGTGCTGGGCTTCGACGATTATGTGAATGGGAAGGACCCGGCCAAGTTCCAGCCCGGCATGGCGCGCAAGCTGGCGCTGCTCACCAGCATCAGCAAGGCCCACGGCAAGCTGCCGGCCCTCACCGAGGTGGGCTACGACGGCGTGCCCGACCCCACGTGGTGGACGAAAACCATGCTGCCGCTGCTCAAGCAGTACCCCGTGTCGTACGCCCTCACCTGGCGCAACGGCGACCCGGTGCACTTCTTCACCGCCTACCCCGGCCAGGCCAGCGCCGCCGATTTCAAGCAGTTCTTCCAGGACAAGCAAACAATTTTTGCCAACCGCCTGGGGCCCCTGCGCCTCTACACCAAGCCGATTTAGTAACTGTGTGGAATACGATGGATTTGAAGATGTGAAAGATGCCGCCCCGGCGCAATAGCCAAGTTTTCACCCTGTTCATTTCCGCATATCTCACAGCTCCGCATTGCCCCATTCCCCTGATGAAATTACATTTAATTGACCTCCTGATCATCGCGGCGTACTTGCTAACGACGGTGTTCATCGGCATTTACTACAGCAAAAAGGCGCGCGAAAATAAGGACAGCTACATGCTGGGTGGCCGCACGCTGCCCTGGTACAAGCTGGGCCTGAGCGACGCCTCCGACATGTTCGACATCAGCGGCACGATGTGGATGGTGAGCTTGTGCTTCGCCTACGGCATGAAAAGCATCTGGATTCCGTGGCTCTGGCCGGTGTTCAACCAGGTGTTTCTGATGATGTACCTCTCGCGCTGGCTGCGTCGCTCGGGCGCCAGCACCGGGGCCGAGTGGCTGGCCACGCGCTTCGGCACCAAGGGCCCCGGCGTGCTGGCCTCGCACCAAGTGGTCATCGCCTTCGCGCTGCTCAGCTGCCTGGGCTTCCTGGCCTACGGCTTTGTGGGGCTGGGCAAGTTCGTCGAGATTTTCATTCCCTGGGACCTGGTGAAGGGCTACGTGCCCTTCGCTGTGGCGCCGCAGTACGTGCCGCACGTGTACGGCATCGTGTTCACGCTGTTTGCCATGTTCTACGCCATCGTGGGTGGCATGCACAGCATCGTGCTCGGCGACATGATTAAGTACGCCATCATGACGGTGGCTTGCGTGGCCATCGCCGTCATCGCCTACACCAACCTGCAAGGCAAGCAGTTGGCGGTGCCCAACGGCTGGTTTAACCCGTTCTTTGGCTGGCGGCTGGGGCTCGATTGGTCGAAGCTCATCCCGGAAGTAAACAGCAAGATTTCCAGCGACGGCTACTCGCTGTTCGGCATTTTCTTCATGATGATGGCCTTCAAGGGCGTGTTTGCCTCGCTGGCGGGCCCCGCGCCGAACTACGACATGCAGAAGATCCTGAGCACCCGCTCGCCCGAAGACGCCAGCAAGATGAGCGGCTTCGTGTCCATCATCCTGCTGCCGGTTCGCTACGCCTTCATCATCGGCCTCACCATCCTGGGCCTGCTCTACTACCACCAGATGAACCTGAAGGCCCCGGACGGGACCATCGACTTCGAGCGGATTCTGCCGATTGCCATCAACAACTTCCTGCCCGCCGGGCTGGTGGGCCTCACGCTCACGGGCCTGTTGGGGGCCTTCATGGGCACGTTCAGCGGCACCGTGAACGCGGCCCAGGCCTACATCGTGAACGACATCTACCTGAAGTACGTGAACCCCCAGGCCCCCACGAGCCGCATCATTTCGATGAATTACCTGGTGGGCGTGGTGGTGGTGGCCGTGGGCGTGGCCCTGGGCTTCATCGCCAAGGACGTGAACACGGTGCTCCAGTTCATCGTGTCGGCACTCTACGGCGGCTACATCGCCGCCAACGTGCTGAAGTGGCATTGGTGGCGCTTCAACGCCACGGGCTTTTTCGTGGGCATGCTCTCCGGCATCGTGGCGGCGCTAGTGTTCGGGGCCCTCATCCCGGCCGCCAACCTGCTGTACTGGTTCCCGCTGCTGTTCGGCATTTCGCTCACGGGCTCCATGGTGGGCACCTATCTCTCGCCGCCGACCGACGCGGCCGTGCTCCAATCATTCTATAAAACGGTGCGGCCCTGGGGCTTCTGGGGCCCCGTGCTGGCCCAGGTGCAGGCCCAGGACCCGAGCTTCCGGCCCAACCCCAACTTCGGGCGCAACATGTTCAACATCGTGCTCGGCATTATCGCCCAGCTCTGCCTCACCATTTTACCCATGTACCTGTTGCTGAGCCAGCACGTGCCGCTGGCCATTACGGTCGCCATCCTGGTCGTGGTCGGGCTCATCCTGAAAAAAACCTGGTGGGAACGCCTCAGCGACGACTAGCCTTTCCGGGCCGCCGGCGCGTGGCGCTGGGCCGGTGGCCTTTTTAACTGGTGCGCTACCAACCCGCTTTTATCTTATCTAACCCCCTAATCCCCGGCCGCGCTGGGGCACCCAGCTTCCTTTCCAATGGCCTCTTCTGTATTCAATCGCCGCTTGCAGCAGCTGCAAGCCAACCACGATGCGCTTGTGCGTCGCGCCAACCCCCGCGAGGAGGTTGGCAACGGTATTTTTGACCGCTACGCCCACCCGGTGCTCACGGCCGCCCACGCCCCGCTGGCCTGGAAGTACGACCTGAACCCGGCCACCAATCCCTTCCTGATGGAGCGCATCGGCGTGAACGCCACGCTGAACGCGGGGGCCCTGAAGTGGCACGACAAGTACGTGGTGGTGGCCCGCGTGGAAGGCAACGACCGCAAGTCGTACTTCGCCGTGGCCGAAAGCGCCAACGGTGTGGACGGCTTCCAGTTTTGGGACCGCCCCATCACGATGCCCGAAACCGCCGAGCCCGACACCAACGTGTACGACATGCGCCTCGTGGCCCACGAAGACGGCTGGGTGTACGGCCTGTTTTGCACCGAGCGCCGCGACCCCGCCGCCTCCGACGCCGACCAGTCGGCCGCGCTGGCCAAGTGCGGCATCGCCCGCACCAAAGATTTGGTGGCCTGGGAGCGCCTGGCCGACCTCACCACCAACTCGGCCCAGCAGCGCAACGTGGTGCTGCACCCCGAGTTCGTGGACGGCCAGTACGCTTTCTACACCCGCCCTCAGGACGGCTTCATCGAGGCCGGCTCGGGCGGTGGCATTGGCTTTGGCCTGTCGCCGTCCATCGAAAACGCCACGGTGCTGCAGGAAGTCATCGTTGATAAGAAGCAGTACCACACCATTTCGGAGCTGAAAAACGGTCTGGGGCCCGCCCCCCTCAAAACCGAGCAGGGCTGGCTGCACCTGGCCCACGGCGTGCGCAACACCGCCGCCGGCCTGCGCTACGTGCTGTACCTGTTCATGACGGACTTGCACGACCTCACCAAAATCATCCACAAGCCGGCCGGCTACTTCCTGGCCCCGGAGGGCGACGAGCGGGTGGGCGACGTGTCGAACGTGGCCTTCGGCAACGGCTGGATTGCCGAGCCCGACGGCCGCGTGTTCATCTACTACGCCTCCTCCGACACGCGCCTGCACGTGGCCACCTCCACCCTGGCGCAGCTGCTCGACTACGTGGTGAACACCCCCGAAGACGGCCTGCGCTCGGCCGCCTCGGTACAGGCCATTAACGCCCTGGTGGACCGCAACGAAGCCTTTTTGCGCGGCTCCGACGTGGCGGCGCACGCCGTAGCCAACACGATGGCCAAAGCGGCCCTTTAATTTTCGCTTGTTCGTCGCCCGCTGCGGCCGCCGTCTTCCCCGTCGGCAGTCGCAGCGGGCGATGCTTATTTCCAACCGCATGTACCAAGCCGCCGACTTTCAGCGCGAACTCGACCGCATTCTCTCCTACTGGGCCACCCGCGCCGTGGACGAGACAGACGGCGGCTTCTACGGCCGCCTCGACGCCCACGACGCCGTGGTGCCGGGGGCCCCCAAGGGCGCGGTGCTCAACGCCCGCATCCTGTGGACCTTCTCGGCGGCCTGCAATCACGCGCCCGACCCCACGCGCCTGGCCCTGGCCCAGCGCGCCTACGACTACATCCGCCAGCACTTCGTGGACGAAGAATTTGGCGGCGTGTACTGGACCGTGGACGCCCAGGGGGCCCCGCTCGACACCAAGAAGCAGGTGTACGCGCTAGCCTTTACCATCTACGGCTTGGCCGAATACTACCGCGCCAGCGGCGACGCGGGGGCCCTGGCGCTGGCCCAGGCGCAGTATCGCACCATCGAAGCCCACAGCTTCGACGCGGCCCAGGGCGGCTACCTGGAGGCCTTTGCCCGCGACTGGCAGCCGCTGGCCGACCTGCGCCTGAGTGCCAAGGACGCCAACGAGAAGAAGACCATGAACACCCACCTGCACGTGCTGGAGGCCTACGCCAACCTGTACCGCGCGTGGCCCGACGCCGGCCTGGCCCAGCAAATCAGGGCCCTGCTGGGTGTGTTCGATGCCCACATCATCGACCCCGGCACGCACCACCTGCGGCTGTTTTTCAACGAGAACTGGGCGTCAAAGTCCGACGTCGTGTCCTACGGCCACGACATTGAGGCCGCTTGGCTGCTACTTGAAGCCGCCGAAGTGCTGCACGACGAAGCCCTCATTGCCCGCTTCCGGCACCTGGCCCTGCCCATGGCCGTGGCCGCCGCCGAGGGCCTTGACGCCGACGGGGGCCTCAGCTACGAGCTGGAGCCCGGCTACCTGGTGCGCGAGAAGCACTGGTGGGTGCAGGCCGAGGCCCTGGTGGGCTTTTTGAACGCTTACCAGCTCAGCGACGACCAGCAGTTTATGGATTATTTCAATAACGTGTGGCAATTCACCCAGGCCCATATCCTCGACCGGCAAAACGGCGAGTGGGTGTGGGGCGTGGAAGCCGACCACGCCCTGATGGCGGGCCAGGACAAGGCCGGCCTCTGGAAGTGCCCGTACCACAACGGCCGCGCTTGCCTCGAGATTTTACGGCGCAACGCTTAGATTTCAGCGTTCTACCGAATCTCTTGCCTCATGGACAGACGTAATTTTCTCCAGATTTCTGGCCTCGCGCTGGGCAGTTTAGTAACGCGCGCCGCCGTGGGGGCCCCAGCCGCCCCCGCCGAAACCGTGGAACTGCCCACCCGTGTACTCGTGCGGCTCGGCCCCGGCCCGGAGACGCAGGCCCTGGTGGCGTCCGATGGCCGCCGCACTTGGGCCTACCGCGACGTGACGGTGCACCTCACGCTGCAGGCCGGCGGGGGCCTGGCCGTGGCAGTGCAGTCGCCCACCCTGTCCCTGCACGCCGTGCAGCTGCACTGGCGCTACGCGGCCCCGGCCACGGCCACCGTGCTAGGCGACGCCTGGGAGCGCACCTACGGCGACGTGCAGTTTCAGCCGCCTGCCTTGGCCCGCAAGCTGCCCTGGTATTTGGTGCAGCACGACCCACGCGCCGGACGCACGGCTTGCTTCGGGGTGCGCACGGGGGCCCACACCTTTTGCTACTGGCAGGTGGGCAGTGGCCAATTGCAGCTAACCCTCGACACCGAGAGCGGCGGGGTGGGCGTGCGGCTAGGGGCCCGCACGCTGGCCGCCGCCACGGTGCTGGCCACCACCGGCCGGCCCGGCGAAAGCGCTTTCGCCACGGCCCACCGCTTTTGCGGCTTGATGAGCCCGGCCCCGCGGCTGCCGCGCCAGCCCGTGTACGGTATCAACGACTGGTATTTTGCCTACGGCAACAACTCGGCCGACCTCATTTTGCAGCACACCCGGCTGCTGGCCGAATTGATGCCGGCCGTCGACAACCGGCCGTTTTCGGTGATTGACGCGGGCTGGGCGGCCTACGCGCCCGCACTGCCCGGCGACGGCTCTTGGAACGACGATTTCTCGCGGCCCAACGCCAAGTTCCCCGACATGGGCAAGCTGGGCAGCGACATCCGGCAACTAGGCATGCGGCCCGGGCTGTGGATGCGCCCGCTCTGCGCCAGCCACACCACGCCGGCCAACCGCTTGCTGCCCCGCATTGCGGGCCGCGACGATCCCCGCAGGCCCGTGCTCGACCCCACCATCCCCGAAAACGTGGCCAGCATCCAACGCAATTTTGCCACCTACCAGGCGTGGGGCTACGAGATGGTGAAGCACGACTTCAGCACCTACGACCTGCTGGGCCGCTGGGGCTTTGAGATGAAAGACCGCCTCACGCCCCCCGGCTGGCGCTTCCACGACAACTCCCGCACCACCGCCGAAATTACCCTGGCGCTGTACCAAGCCATTCGCGACGCGGCGGGGCCCACTTACATCATCGGCTGCAACACCGTGGGCCACCTAGCGGCGGGCTTGTTCGAGCTGAGCCGCACCGGCGACGACACCAGCGGCCAGGAATGGGACCGCACCCGCAAAATGGGCGTCAACACGCTGGGCTTCCGCTTGGTGCAGCACAACCAGTTTTTTGCCGTCGACGCGACTGCGTGGGCCTCACCCCCAAAGTAGCGTGGGCCCAGAACGCGCAGTGGATGCGCTTGCTGGCCGGCAGCGGGGCCCCACTGTTCGTGTCGGCGCAGCCAGAAGCCGTCGGTGTCGCCCAAAAAGAAGCCCTAAAAGCCGCTTTCGCCCAGGCGGCACGCCCGCAACCCGTGGGCGAGCCGCTCGACTGGCTCACCGCGCTGTGCCCCACCCAGTGGCGGCTCGACGGCAAGACCACGGCCTTCGACTGGAGCTAACCGGCCCGTATTCCACCCCGCACCACCCACCGTTTCTTAGCCCATCCGCCGTGCACCGCCTGCTGCTTGCCCTCTCGTTGCTGTTGCTGCCGGCCGCTGGGGCCCTGGCCCAAACGTACTCCGTGCGCGACTTCGGGGCCCTGGCCGATGGCAAAACTTTGGCTACGGCCGCTATCCAGCAAGCCATCGATGCTTGCAACCGCGGCGGCGGCGGCACCGTGGAAGTACCCGCTGGTGTGTACGCGGTGGGCACGATTGCGCTGAAGACTAACGTCAACCTGCACCTTGGTAGCGGGGCCGTACTCCGGGGCAGCCCCAACGTGGAGGACTACCTCGCCTATACCCTGCCGGTGTACGGGCGCAACCACTACGGCATCCTCTACACAGCCAACGCCACCAACGTATCCCTCACCGGGCACGGCACCATCGACGGCAACAACGGCGTGTTCTACGATTTCGACCAAGCCAAGAAGCTCGACACCGCCACCACGCGCTACACGCGCCAGCGAAGCAACTTCCGCCACGTAGCCGAAGGCATTGGCGACGGGCCAGTGGTGCCCAAGGATAGGCCCCGGCAAATGGTCATTTTCTCGCAGTGCGTGAACGTGCGCGTCACCGACGTGTCGCTGCTCAACTCGCCGTTCTGGACGCTCCACTTTGCCGACTGCGACGCCGTGAACGTGGACGGCATTCGCCTGTGGACCAACTTACTGGTACCCAACGCCGACGGCATCGACGTGACCAGTAGCCGGAACGTAACCATCGAAAACTGCGACATCCGGGCCGGCGACGACGCGCTGGCCATTACCGGCTACGACCACCACTTCGAGATTCCGGGCTTCACGAGCGTGCGGCACGCCTGCGAAAACATCAACGTCAGCAACTGCAACCTGCAGTCGTACTCCAGCGGCATCCGCATCGGGTTTTTGGATCAAAACACGGTGCGCAACGTCAACGTGAGCAACTGCAACATCACCAACTCGACGCGCGGCATCGGCATTTTCCTGCGCGACGCGGGCTCGCTGGAGAACCTGACGTTCACCAACATCCGCATCGAAACCAAGCTGCGCACCGGCGACTGGTGGGGCAACGGCGAGCCCATCCACATCTCGGCCGTGCGCGGCAAGGAGAACGTGCAACTGGGCCACATCCGCAACGTCACCTTCACCAACGTGAGCTGCCGGGCCGAAAACGGCATCCTGCTCTACGGCAGTGCTGAGAGCCCGTTAGAAGATATCACGTTCAATAACCTAAAGCTGGAATTAGTGGACAGCCCGCTCAACGACGTGGCCGGCGGCAACGTGGACCTGCGCGGGGCCCTGGTGCCCAAAACCAGCCTGTTTGCCCGCGACATCCCGGCCTTCCTGGCCGAGTACGTGAATGGGCTCACCATCGCCGATTTCAAGCTTGCCTGGACGAACCAGCGCGCCCCGTTTCTCACCCACGGCATCGAGGCCAGCCATTTCCAGCATTTGCGCATCGACCACTTCACTGGCACCGGGGCCCCCAACAACGCGGCTACCCACCCGGTAGTGCTGCGCGACGGAACCGCCGCCGCCGTGGACCGGCCCAAAGCGGACGTGCAGCGTACCCGCGTTCGAAAACGCTAGCCGCCGGCTGCTCCGCCAAGCCTACTTAATAAGCCCCCGTTCTTTGTTTTTTTAGCTGCTAGGCCCGGCCCAGTCCTCCCCGTTGGGGCCGGCTGGTGCCGTGCCCATGCCTGCCATCCAGTGCTATTAGCGCAGCGATAAGTAGCAAAATAATTATAAATATATAAACTATCTAATATAATCTATTTCGTAAGGGTTATTCGACGGCGACCAGGCGGAAACTTAAGAATCCAAAAGACATCGTGACCAGGGCCCCACCGCGGAAAAAATAATTTATCGCAGTCGGCACATCGAAAAAGTGGTTAAAAACCAAATTGACAGCTAAAATGCCCATTCCCATTACCAACATCAGGTGCGCCAGCGTGAACTTTTTCATAATAGTGACTTTGAGTAAGAATAAACAGGATGTATCCAACACCACACAATGCAATCGTATGTGTCGTCCCAAATGTAAACAAAAATGTAACACGGCAAAGAAAATAACTGTCAACTAGAATATAATTTAATCTGGAGACCGGCCTTCCTACCGGCCCCTATCAACTCTGTCACGGTGGCGCTTATTTTTTGGGTAGCAGGTGCCAACGGTTAATTCCCATTCTGCCGGGCCCCAGGCAAAAGCCCACTTTCTTTGCGTAGCAATTGCACGCGGCCCTTGGTGCCGGCGCGGGGGCCCCGCATCCCGGGGACCGCTGCACCACCGCCCGCGCCGCTGCGCCCGCCCACACCCGCTTTCCGATGACGATTATTAACCCGCTAACTTTTTCTTACCGCAGTACGGCCCAGGTCCGTTGGCACACAAAAAAGCCCCTGCCGTTACCGACAGGGGCTTTTGGTGATCCCGCTGGGATTCGAACCCAGGACCCGTACATTAAAAGTGTACTGCTCTACCAGCTGAGCTACAGAATCATTTCGGGGGAAACAAGAAAGGCGTTACCTTCTTTGTGGGCACAAAAGTACGGCAAGCTTTTTGGGCGCGCAACTACACCGCAAAAAAAAGTGCCTTGGCACTTCGCAGGGGCCCTATTGCTGGGGTTATGGCGCTGCCTTTCTGGGGATTGGGTGCTGACGGCGGCGCGAAAAAAAATTTACCGGGGGCCCTAGTGGGCGCCGTTGGGGCCCTGCCCCGGGTCGATTCGCTGCTGGCGGCGCGCCAGTACGCGGCGGCCACGGCCTTGCTGCGGCGGCAAGTGTGGGGCCAGCAGCGGGCCTCGGCGCGGGCGCTGCTGCAACTAGCCTACGCCCAGCAGCAGCTGGGCCACTACCCGGCCGCCCTGCTGTACCTGGGGTTGGCGCAGGCCCGCCAGCCCCGCCTCGATACCTGGCGGCAGCAGGCTGCACTGGCCGCCCGGCACCGCTTGGTAGGCTACCCCACTACCTGGCAGCAGGAGCTGCGCGTGCGCGCCCAGCGCTACGTACTACCCCGGCTTGCAGCTGGCTGCTGCTGGGGGCCGTGCTGGGGGCCGTGGTACTGGGGTGGCGCTGGCGGCGCGCCCGCCCGGCCGCCTGGCTCGGCTACGCAGGCTATCTGGGGGTGGTGGGGGGC
>NZ_MDZA01000457.1 GCF_001816125.1 Hymenobacter coccineus
CGTTGGCGCGCGGCGCGGCGGCCGGCCGGCCCTCGGCGGGGCGGTTGGCGGAGGGGCCCGGCGGGGGGTTCTTATAGCGGTTGTCGGCCATGCGGAAAAGCAGCGGAAAAGCCAAATTTACGCACGGCGGGCCAGTGGGCCGCTACGAAATTGCGGGGCCCCTAGCTGCGCGGGTGGAACTCGGTGATGACCTGCCGCAGGTAGTCGCGGTCGAGGTGGGTGTAGATTTCGGTGGTCGTGATGCTGGCGTGGCCCAGCATTTCCTGCACCGCCCGCAGGTCGGCCCCGCCTTCGATAAGGTGGGTGGCGAAGGAGTGGCGCAGCGTGTGCGGGCTGATGGTTTTGCGCAGCCCCGCCTGCGCGGCCAGCTTCTTGAGCGTGGTGAAAACGGTGATGCGCGAGAGCGGCCGCCCGCGCTGGCTCAGAAACGCGTGGTCTTCGGCCCCGGGCTTGATGTCGAGGTGGCCGCGCACGCCGCGCAGGTAGAAGTTGAGGTGCTTGAGGGCCTCGCGCCCCACGGGCACCAGCCGCTCCTTGTTGCCCTTGCCCAGCACCTTCATAAAGCCCTGCTCGGCGGCAATGTTCGAGAGCTTCAGCTCGCACAACTCGCTCACGCGCAGGCCTGAGGAGTACAGCACCTCTAGCACCGCGCGAGCCCGCAGGCCTTCGTCGGTGCTCAGGTCGATGGCCGCGAGCAGGGTTTCGATTTCGGGGTAGCTGAGGGCATCGGGCAGGTGGCGGCCGGTTTTGGGGGCCTCCAGCGTGTCGGTGGGGTCAAGCTTGATGAGGTCCTCCATGATCATGAAGCTGAAGAACGCCTTCAGCCCCGAGAGGGTGCGCGCCTGCGAGGTGGCCCCCAGCCCGAGGTCGGTGAGGGTGTTGAGGAAGTCGCGCAGCAGCCGCGTCGTCACCTGCTCGGGGCGGGCGGGCACCCCCTCCCCTATTAGGAACTGGTGCAGCTTGGTGGCGTCGCGCACGTAGGCCTCCACCGAGTTGGGCGAGAGGGATTTTTCGAGCTGCAGGTAGCCCTGGAATTGCCGGAGGGCCTGGGGCCAGGTCATATCAATTAACAGGTATCATTTAACATTTAACACGCGGATGGCTCCTCGGGGCCCTGCCAAGCGCCCCGAGGCCTTTGTGCTTTGCCCACGTACTTTGAGGCCGCAAGCTACACCGGAGCCCCACGGCAACCGGCAGCAGCCGGCCGGCCTGGCGGGCCCCGGGGTGCCTAGCGGGCCCCCAGGAGCCATCCGCGTGTTAAATGTTAAATGATACCTGTTAAATGTAAAGCATGGACCTTCTCATCATCAACGGCCCCAACCTCAACCTGCTGGGCCGCCGCGAGCCTGGCATCTACGGCAGCCGCTCGTTCGACGACTTTTTCCCCGAGCTGGTGGACGCCTTCCCCGACCACACGCTGACGTACTTCCAGAGCAACCACGAGGGGGCCCTGCTCGACAAGCTGCACGAGGTCGGCTTCACGCACCACGGCATTATCTTGAAC
The DNA here is from genome assembly GCF_001816125.1 of Hymenobacter coccineus. Classification (GTDB taxonomy): domain Bacteria; phylum Bacteroidota; class Bacteroidia; order Cytophagales; family Hymenobacteraceae; genus Hymenobacter; species Hymenobacter coccineus. Next base: position 1,505 of record NZ_MDZA01000457.1, read on the forward strand.
GCCGGCGGCTTCACCCACACCAGCGTGGCCCTGGGCGACGCCGTGGCCGGCATTGCCACGCCCGTGGTGGAAGTGCACCTGAGCAACATCGCCGCCCGCGAGGAATTCCGCCACAAAAGCCTCATTGCCAAGCACTGCGCGGGCAGCATCGCCGGCTTCGGGCTCGAAAGCTACCGGCTGGCCGTGCAGTGGTTTGCCAGCCAGCGGCCCAAGCGCGTGGGCTTCGGGCGGTAGGGCCCCGGGCAACATCTCGAAAAAAATCGGGTTAAATCAGGGCCCCGCGCCCGACCTTTGCGGGGCATCAGGCGCTGGGCGGCGCGCCTGATGCCATTCCTTCCCCCGACTTTACTTGACTTTCCCGTGTCTCAGCCTTTCACCTTCAACGTTGGCCCCGCGGCCGTGTACCCCGCCGTTCGGCAATACCTGCAAGATGCCTACGACGAAGGCTGGCTCTCGGCCCCGCACCGCGGCGAGCGGTTCACGAGCCTGGTGCGCCAAGCCGTGGCCGACCTCAAGCTTAAGCTCAACATTCCGCAGGACTACACGGTGATTTTCACCGGCTCGGCCACCGAGTGCTGGGAAATCCTGGCCCAGGGCCTCACGCCGCGCCGCAGCTTCCACCTCTACAACGGCGAGTTCGGCAAGAAGTGGTTCGACTACGCCCGTGCCCTGCGGCCCGAAACGACCGGCGTGCAGTTCGACATCAACGAGGTGCCCGACATGGGGGCCCTGCCCTTCGTGGGCGAGGACACCGACCTGGTGTGCATCACCCAGAATGAAACCAGCACGGCCACCCAAATCCGCGAAACCCACATCCTCCAGCTCTTCAACCGCCTCGGCGGGGCCCTGCTGGCCGTGGACGCCACCAGCTCACTGGCCGGCCTGAACCTCAAGTTCATCAAAGCCGACGTGTGGTACGGCTCGGTGCAGAAGTGCTTCGGGCTGCCCGCCGGCCTGGGCGTGCTCATCCTCTCGCCCCGCGCCGTGGCCAAGGCCAAGGAGGTGAACGACCGCGCCCACTACAACGGCCTGCCCGCCGCCCTGAGCAACATGCTCAACCACCAAACCAACTACACCCCCAACGTGCTGGGCATCTACCTGCTCAGCCGCGTGATGGCCGACCGCGAGCCCATCAAGGCCGTGGCCCAGCACCTGGCCGACCGCGCCCAGAAGCTCTACGACTTCTTCGAGCAGGCCACGCCCTTGCAGCCACTCATCGCCAACCACGACGCCCGCTCTACCACCGTCATCGGCCTGCAGGGCGAGCCCGCTATTATCGAAGAAATCAAGCGCAAGGCCGCCGAAGCCGGCCTCACGCTGGGCAGCGGCTACGGGCCCCTGAAAAGTACCACCGTCCGCATCGCCAACTTCCCGGCCGTGTCCGATGCCGCAATGGAAGCCCTGGTGCAGTTTTTCGTGAAGGAATACGTGACGGTTTAGGGCCCCGGCAGTTTGTCATTCCGAGCTAGCGAGGAATCTGGGAGCCACTGGTGAGTACATCCTCAGATTCCTCGCTAGGCTCGGAATGACAACTTTTTAGCACATCCATGTTCAACCTCCAGCAAATCTTTTCCGTCACGCTCACGCTGTTCGCCATCATCGACATCATCGGCTCAGTGCCGATCATTATTCAGATTCGACAGCGCGAGGGCGAAATCAAGGCCGAGCTGGCCACCGTGGTGGCGGGCGGGCTGATGGTGGCGTTCTTGTTCCTGGGCCAGAGCATTTTGCATCTGTTTGGGGTTGATAACGAGAGCTTTGCCCTGGCCGGGGCCGTCATCATCTTCCTCATCGGCATGGAGATGATTCTCGGCATCGAGCTGTTCAAATCGGACATGACGGCCCACACGGGTTCCATCGTGCCACTGGCCTTCCCCATGATTGTGGGGGCCGGCACCATGACCACCCTGCTCTCGCTGCGCGCCGCCTACGCCCTGCCCAACATCCTGGCCGGCATCGCCCTGAACCTGGTGTTCGTGTACGGCGTGCTCAAAACCAGCCCCTGGATCGAGCGCCAGCTCGGCAAGGCCGGCGAAGACGTGCTGCGCCGCGTGTTCGGCGTCATCCTGCTGGCTATCGCCATCAAGCTCTTCAAGGCCAACTTTTAAACAAATGTAAAAATGTGACGGATATGAAAATGTGTTCGAATGTGTGGGGATAAAATCATTTTCATAGCTCCCCGCATCCAGTACCTTTTTCTTCATTCCCCGCATTTTTCACATCCGTCACATTTCTCACATCTGTTAACTTGATTACTCTTTTCACCGACGGCTCGGCCCGCGGCAACCCGGGGCCCGGCGGCTACGGCGCCATCCTGCGCTACGGCCCCCACGAAAAAGAGCTGGCCCAGGGCTACCGCCGCACCACCAACAACCGCATGGAGCTGCTGGCCGTCATCGTGGGCCTGGAGGCCGTGACGCGCCCCGACATCCCGGTGCTCGTCATCTCCGACTCAAAGTACGTGGTGGACGCCGTGGAGAAGCGCTGGGTGTTCGGCTGGGAGAAAAAGCCCGACTTCGGCAAAAAGGCCAACCCCGACTTGTGGCGCCGCTTCCTGGCCGTATACCGCCAGCGCAAGGTGTCGTTCAGGTGGATAAAAGGCCACGCCGGCCACGCCGAAAACGAGCGCTGCGACGTGCTGGCCGTGCAAAGCGCGTTGGGCAAAGGCCTGCTGGTGGACGAGGGTTTTGAACGGGCCCAGGCCTCAGCCTCACTGCTGTAGCCGCGGCGGCGCGGCGGCGCTGGCCGCAGTTTAGCGCGCAGTGCGTAACTGCTGGCCGACCAACGGGGCGAGTTTGTAACTCGCAAAACAGAACGGCCCGTTTGCGCAAATTGCCTGACCGCTGCGCGGCCGTGAGTTACAAACTCACCCCATTAGTTGGCCAGCAGTTACGCACTGCGCGCTAAACTGCGGCCAGCGCGTAATCGGCTCTCCATTAGCGCTACCCGTGCCCAACGACTACTTCCAGTTCCAGCAGTTCCGCATCGAGCAGGCGGCGTGCGCTATGAAGGTGAGTACCGATGCCTGCGTGCTCGGCGCGGCGGTGGACTTGGCCGGCGCCACCCGCCTGCTCGACGTGGGCACCGGCACCGGCCTGCTGGCCCTCATGGCCGCCCAGCGCCACCCCACAGTGGCCATCGAAGCGGTGGAAATTGACCCCGCCGCCGCCGCCCAGGCCGCCGCCAACGCCGCGGCCAGCCCTTGGGGGCCCCGCATCCGGGTGCACCCGCTCAGTTTGGCGGCCTACGCCGCCACGGGCCCCGCGCCCTTTAGCCACATCGTGTGCAACCCGCCGTTTTTTCAGGGGGCCCTGCGCTCGCCCAACGCGGCCCGCACCACCGCCCGCCACGCCGCGCCCGACACACTCACCTTCGCCGAAATCTCTCACTTCGCCGCCGACTTCCTGGCCCCCAGCGGCCACCTCACGGTGCTGCTGCCCGTGCCCGAAATGGCGCGTTTCGCAGCGGATGCGGCAATGGTAGGCTTGCAATCGGCCACGCGGCTGGCGCTGCGCCACCGGCCCGGTAGCCGCGTGCTGCGTCAAATCGTGGCCTTCGGGCGGGCCCCAAGGCCCCTGGTGGAGCAGGAGCTTACCATCCGCACCGCTGATGATGACGCGGTGTACTCGGCCGCGTTTCGGGCACTGCTGGCGGGGTTCTATTTGGCGTTGTAGAGACGTGGTGGGTCTGGGCTTCTCCACTTTAATGGGGCCCTTCTTCTTCGTGAAACGTGATGCCGTAATCGGTCGCCAGCTCGTTCAGGATGGGCTCGTATAGTTCAGGCACTACGGGGATGACGACGCCGCGCTGCGGCACCTCACCCCGGGCCAGCCGCCGCACGGCCATGCCCAGGGGCAGGCCCACGGTTTGGGCCATGGCGGTGTGGGTGGCGTCGGCGCCCGTCACCACCAGCGACGACGTGCGGCGGTGTGCCTGGCCAGCCCGCTCGTATTCGAACACGTGCTGCATCACCACCAGGTCGTGGTCATGGGGCCCCAGCTGCCACTTGTCGGCCAGCAGGCGTTCGAGCAGTTGGGCGGGCGTGGCGTCGGCGTGGCCCACCGGGTGCTGGTCGGAAAACAGGCCTAGCCAGTTCAGGCGGCCCATTTCTTCGCCCTCAGGGGCCAGGCCCAAGTAATTAGCCACGCGCAGCGCCAGTGGCCAGCCGGGCACTTTAGCCACCGGCAAAAAGGCATCGACCAATGCGGCCCAGCTCATAGTTTCGGCGTTGCCGAGGTGGGTGCTGTCGTCGGTGAGGCCCAGGCTGACCAAGGCCTGCCAGGCGGCGCAGTAGCCCGGGCGGCGCAGGGTGCCGCGCAGCACCGTGGGCACGTCGGCCAGGCCGTAGGGGCCCCGGTAGCCCAGCGAGTCGCGGTTGGCGTAGCCCTCGAAGTCGCCGTGGCCGGGCACCGCCACCGGCTCGGCCCGCGCAAACAGGTGCTGGTACGGGATGAAGCGCAGGTGGCCGCGGTCGAGGTAGCGGGCGGGGCCGCCCTGACCGGCCAGCACCACATTGCGCGGGTTCCAGGTGAACTTGTATTTCCAGGGATTATCGGCCTCAGCGGCCGGGGCCAGCAGGCCCCCGCAGTACGATTTGAAGGCCGTGACCCGCCCGCCCCGCCCCCGGATATCAGCCAGGGCCCGCACGGCCGACATGTGGTCGAGGCCGGGGTCGAGCCCGCATTCCATCAGCAACACCAGCCCGGCGGCTTCGGCTTCGGCGTGCAGAGCCTGGATTTCAGGGCCCACGTAGCTGGCCGTGGCCAGGTGGCGGCCGTGGCGCAGGCAGGCCCGGGCCACGGCCGGGTGCAGCGCGGCCGGCAGCATGGAAATTACCACGTCGCCTCGGCCACGCGGGCATCCAGGGCCCCGGCGTCGGCCGCGTCGAAGGGCACGGCGCGGGCGTATTGCGAGTGGGCGGCCAGCACGGGGACCAGGTGGGCGGGGTTGGCGTCGGCCACGGTCAGGAACCAGCCCTCGGTGGGGGCGTGGCGCAGCAGGTACTCGATGAGCGAGGCGGCGGAACGGCCGGCCCCGAGCAACAGCAAGCGGGTTGTCGTCATGCGGGCAAATGTACACGGCCCCGGCGGCCAACCGCGGCGTAACGCCTACCTTCGTCGCCCCATTTTAATTTCCACATGGCCCGCACTTCCTGCCAGCTCGCCCTGGCCTACGACGAACTCGACGCTCCCGCCGACCTCTCCCCCACCGAGCTTGTGGTGTGGAATGCCGCCCGCGCCGCCACCGCTCACGCCTACGCGCCGTACTCGCGCTTCTGCGTGGGGGCCGCTTTGCTGCTGGCCGACGGCACCCTTTTCCAAGGCACCAACCAAGAAAACGCCGCCTACCCCTCGGGCCTCTGCGCCGAGCGCACCGCGTTGTTTGGGCTGGCCGCGGCTCAGCCGGGCCACGCGCCCATCGGTGGCCATGGCTGTGGCGGCCCGGCCCGCCACCGGCGATTTTGGCCCCGCCATGCCCTGCGGGCTGCCGCCAGGTAATGATTGAGTACGAAGCGCGGCAGGGCCAGCCCATCCCGCTGCTGCTGCCCAGCCGCCGCGGCAGCATCCTGCGCTTTGCCGCCCTCGCCGATTTGATGCCGTTCACCTTTCTGGCCGACGATCTGCCCAGCGCGTAGGGCCCCCAAGCGAGCTGTTCGTTGCCAGTAGCCAGTTATTGCCTAGCTCACTGACTGGCAACTACACTTCCCTGTTTATGTCCACTGAGCACCACTTGGTTGTGCCGCGCACGGCCCGCTACCACCAACTGGGCGCGCCGTCTGCTGCCACGCGGCGGGTGTGGTTCGTGTGCCACGGCTATGGGCAGCTGGCGGCGTATTTCATCCGGCACTTTGCTGCCCTGGCAGCGGCCGATCCAGGCTTAGTGGTGGTGGCCCCCGAGGGCCTGTCACGCTTCTACCTGCACGGCCACCAGGGCCGCGTGGGGGCCAGCTGGATGACCCGCGACGACCGCCAGCACGAAATCAACGACCAAATCGGGTTCCTGAACCAGCTGGCCGGCCACGTGCTGGGCCGCTGCCCGGCCGGGGTGCCGGTCACGGTGCTGGGCTTCTCGCAGGGAACGGCCACTGCGGGCCGCTGGCTGGTACGAGCGCCGTTTCGGCCGGCGCATTTGGTGCTGTGGGCCGGCACATTCCCGCCCGACACCGACCCAGCCGCGACCGGGCAATTGGTCAGCGGCTTGCCCATTACCCTCGTGGTGGGCGACCACGACGAATACCTAACGCCGGCCGCAGTTGCGCAGCAGCAAGCGCAATTGCAGCAGCTGGGGGCCCTGCTGACGGTCCACACCTTCGCCGGCGGGCACGCCCTGAATCAAGAAATTATCGCCCAACTGGGCTACGCCGAAACCAGTTAGCTTGGCTGCCGGAATATGGTTGCCGCCGCGCCTTGGGCCGCGGGCAGCAGCAGCACATCGGCCACGTTAACGTGGGCCGGGCGCGTTGCCATGAACGTCACCACGTCGGCCACGTCTTCGGCACGCAGCGGCTCGAAACCGTCGTACACCTTAGCCGCGCGTTCAGCATCGCCCTTGAAGCGCACTTCCGAAAATTCCGTTTCCACCGCGCCGGGGGCCACTTCTGCCACCCGGATGCCGAAGGGCAGCAGGTCGAGCCGCATGGTTTTGGTGAGCATGCTCACCGCCGCTTTGCTGGCGCAGTACACGTTGCCGTTAGCGTAGGCCTCGCGCCCCGCAATGGAGCTGATGTTGATGATGAAGCCGGTTTTGCGGGCCGTCAGGCCGGGCAGCACGGCGTGGGTCACATTCAGCAAGCCCCGTACGTTGGCGTCGAGCATAAAATCCCAGTCGTTCGGGTCGCCATCCTGAATGGGGTTGAGGCCGTGGGCCCCCCCCGCGTTGTTCACCAGCACATCGATGGCCGCAAACTCAAGCGGCAGGCCAATCACGGCGGCCGTGGTAGCATCACGGTCGCGCACGTCGAACGTTAGGATGTGCACCGGCGTGGGGGCTACCTCCGCCGCCAGCTCGTCGAGGCGCTCGCGCCGCCGGCCCGCCACCACCAATTGAAAACCGGCTCGGGCCAGGGCCACCGCCGTGGCGCGCCCAATACCGGACGAGGCCCCCGTTACAAATGCCGTTTTTATCACGTAGTTATTGGTAGTAAGCCGCTTACGCGCCGCTTTAGTTTTGAATATTCAGGTACAGGGTCACCGTGTTTGTGCGCACGCTCTGCAAGCTTCGGCTGTACAGATCGGGGCGGTCGACGAGTAGGTTGCGCAGGCCGTGGGAAAACCGCAGTTCTGGCGCAAACTTGAACAGCGGGTAGAACAGATCCAGTCCTACTCCATATTCCAGGGTCAAATCGTTATCGTTCACCTGTACCTTGTTGCGAAGCAAATCGCTGCGGCGCGTGGTCACGCTCACACTTGGCTTCACGCCGGCAATCATGTACATCCGAGTGTTGCCCCGGCGCTTCGATTGGTACTTGAGCAGCAGCGGAAAGTCTACTACTGTCGAGCTAACTTCCTGGGTGAATACCGAGTCGGGAGGGGTCAGGTTGTGGGGCTTGAACTCAATCCGCCGGGTACGAAAATTTACGCCCGGCGCAAACCGCAGAATAAACGGTGAACTCGAATTACCCAATCGAGCATCCCCGATAATACCCACGCCAAAATCGGGGCTGATGATGGAATTGGCCGTCAGCGCTTGGCGCTGAATGTATGTGGCCGACTGTTCGATGAAGAACCGCGAGAAGCCCGGCGCAAAGTACAGCCCCGGGTGAAACCACCGGTCATCGTAATTTGACAAGTTAGCCACCGTGACGCCCTTCAGGTTGCCCCCACGGCTGCGGCTAGCCTTAGCAGGCCGGCGGCGCTGCTGCGCCTGGCCCGCAAATGGCAGCGCCATCAGCAGGGCCAAGGCCAGCAGTCGGTTCAGTTGTGGGCGGTATAAATGGAGCTGATGCCGAAGGTAAGGGGTTGCCATGCGGGGTTTTTAAAGCCGACCCGGGCCAAAATGGCCAGAAATTCGGAGCCGTCGGGAAAGGCCTGCACCGATTCGGGCAGGTACGTGTACGCGGCCCGGTCCTTGGAAATCAGTTTTCCAAATACGGGCAGCACCCGGCGAAAATAAAAATTATATGCTTGCTTGAGCGGAAAAGCCGTCGGCTTGCTGAACTCCAGAATCACGAGCTTGCCACCGGGGCGCAGTACCCGGCGCATTTCGGCCAGGCCCACTTCCAGGTGCGCGAAGTTGCGCACCCCAAACGAGGCCGTTACGGCGTCGAACAAGCCATCGGCAAAGGGCAGATTCTCGGAATCGCCCAGCTCTAGCTGAATGCGGTGGCCCAATTGCTTTGCAGCCAGCTTCCGGCGTCCCACATCCAGCATTCCTTCCGAAATATCCACACCTGTCACCTGGGCATTGGGAGCCGCGGCCCGCAGGGTTTCGATGGCAAAATCAGCCGTGCCGGTGGCGATGTCCAGAATACGGGCCGGGCGCAATTCCTTGAGCTTATCTACTGCTTTGCGGCGCCAATAAATGTCGATACCCGCGCTCAGGAAATGGTTGAGAAAGTCGTACTTGCCCGCGATGCTATCGAACATCGTGGCTACCTGCGACTTCTTGTCGGCAGAATCTTCTTTGTAGGGGACAACGGCCATGGGTGGTGCAAAGAACGGCGAAAAAGCGAGAAATTGTGTTGTTCCAACGGCCAGACCCGGGTTTTGTTTGGGGCCCACCCGGTCACGGGCCATAAAAAAAGCGGGCCAGGCAAAACGCCCGGCCCGCTTAAGGCAATGCTACCGGCTACTACTCCGGCTTGATCTTCACTTTGTCCTTGGCACCGCTGGCGTCCTTGGCTTTCGAGTCCACCTCGCCGTTTTTAGATACGGTCTTGGATTTCTCACCAGCGGGACCTTTGGTCTTCACTTTTACCTTGTCCGAATCCTCGTCAACCTTGGTCTTCACCTTGGTGCCGTCGGCCATCTTGGCCTTGCTCTTGCCGGGCAGCGGCAGCTGCGGGCCAGTGGGCGCTGCCATAGAGGCCCCCACCGGGGCACCAGCGGCCGGGGCAGCGGGAGGAGTCGTCATCGGCATGGTTTCGCCTTCCTTCAGCACCACGCGGAACTCATCGCGGCGGTTAAGCTGCATGTTCTCCGGCGAATCGTTCGGGGCAGCAGGGCGGCGTTCGCCGTAGCTTACCGTGGTCAGGCGGGTATCCGCCACCCCTTTGGTAACCAAGTACTTCTTGGCGGCGTCGGCGCGGTTCTGGCCGAGCACCATGTTGTACTCATCCGTATTGCGCGAGTCGCAATGGCCCTCCACCTGGATGTTCAGGCCGGGGGCTGCTACCAGTTTCTGGGCAATGTCGTTCAGCACCACAATCGACTCCGGCCGCAGCTTGTACTTATCGGTGTCGAAGTAGATTTTGCTGTACGGGTACATGCTGGACATCGACGTGTCGATGTAAGCGATGTAGAAGTTCTTGGTGATGGTAGTGGAGTCGTTGGTAGACACCGGAATGGCAAATTCCTGGGTTTCAACGTTCTTACCATCCTTGCTCACCGCCACCTGATAGGTACGGCCCGAGAGCATGGCCACTTGGTACGAGCCATCGGGCTTGCTCACGTCGCGGAAGCTCAGCGGCGTGTTATCCGCCTGCTTGCCGCTGAACACCAGTTCTACACCCGGAATAACCGTGGTGCTGTCCTTGGCGAACACCTTGCCTTTGACGGTGGCGTTCTTGATGTAGTTGATAGTGTAGATGTCCTTTTCGCCGTAGCCACCGATGCGGTAGCTGCTTAGGTAGGCATAAGAACCATCGGGGCTCAGGCGGTAGTAGCTGTCGTCGTCGGGGGTATTGATGGGGTAGCCCATATTCTCGGGGGCCCCCCATTTGTGCCCGATGCTGTCGAAGGCGCTCTTAAAGATGTCGTAGCCGCCCATCGTGTTATGGCCGCGCGACGAGAAGTACAGCGTTTTGCCGTCTTTGCTCACGTACGGGCTGTCGTCGTCGTACTTGGTGTTGATGGCGCCGCCCATCGACTTTGCGGGGCCCCAATCACCATCCGCGGCGCGCGTGGAGTAGTACAAGTCCAGCGTACCATCCTCCGAGTACTTGCCGGTTGAGAAGTACAACGTTTTGCCGTCGGGCGTGATGTACGCATCCGACTCGTAAGCCTTCGAGTTGATGTTGCTGTTCAGCTTATTAGGAGCCGTCCACTCACCGTTTACCTTATCCGAGCTGAAGATGTCGCCGTTCTCATCGTCGCGGTACATCAGCAGCTTCGAGTCGTTGTCGTAGAGCTGCGTCGAAGCGTCATGGCCTTTGGTCACGAGGGCTTGGCCCAGCGAGCGGGGCTTCTCCCAGTTCTCGTCGTCGATGCGGCGCGATTCGTAAATCTCTTCGAAATATTCGCCGTCAGCCGCTAGCTTTTTCTTGTTGGTAGCCGCACCCGTGTACTGGCCCCGCGAGGTGAAAAGCAGCGATTTATCATCCGACGAAATTACCGGGCTGTGCTCGGCATACTGCGTGTTAATGCTGGGGCCCAGGTTCTTCACGAAGATGTCCTTGGGCGAGTTGAAAATCACCTTGGCGTTCTTCGAGTGCTGAATCAATTGGGCTACTTCCTGCCGGCGCACCTCGTTGCTCTTTTTCGCTTTGAGCGTGGCGTTGTACGCCTGGTAGTGGGCAATGGCCTCGTCGAAGTTGTAGTTCAGGTGGTCGACGCGGCCGAGCCAGTACTCTACATCCTTCGAAACCTTGGGCTTTAGGCGCTGGGCTTTGTAGATATAATCGCTAGCTTTTTCCTTATCGAAGCTCAGATAGGCAATACCGGCATTGAACAGGGCCTTGGTGTTGTTGGGGTCCTTGGCCAGCACCTGCTCATAGTAAGGGATCGAAGCCCGGTAGTTTTCCTGCTCAAAAAACTTGTTACCGGTTTTTAGCAGTTTACCCGTGCTTTGGGCCATGCCGGGCTGGATGGCAGCGGCGCTCAGGGCTACGGCGCAGGAAGCCTGCAATAACCGTTTGGATAAGTTATCCATTGTAAAAGAAAGAGTTAGAAAAAGAGTTTCGAAGGTAAGCGAAGTATCGGCGTGACAAAAATCAGCGAAAAATAGAATATTATAACGTTTGGTTCCGCGTTATACTGAAATCAAAGCGCAGGGTTTGGTACAGAATCACGGAAAAGTTTAAAATCTAAGCTATTTTTTTTCAGCGCGCTCAAGGGCCAAAGGTAGCGCCAGGGGCCCCGGGCAGTGGCAAAGGAGTGGCGCAAGGCTAGCCTGTAAAATTTAGTCGCGGGCCAGAATACAACAAGCAACCGCACAAATATAGACAGATGCAATAGATTACGCGCTTGCCCGATCCCTTATTTCGTGGCGTTTGGAAAGCTGGCGGGTGTATTTTTGCGGCGCCCCCCCCCGTTTGGGTAGGCGCTTTTCCTGCTTGCCTATGATTATTCGTGACGCCCGGTTTTTGACGAGCAACACCCGCGTGGACCTGTGCCCTCCCCCCGACCGGCCGGAATACGCCTTCATCGGGCGCTCCAACGTGGGCAAGTCGTCGCTCATCAACGCCCTGACCAGCCGGGCGAGCCTGGCCAAAACGTCGGCCTCACCCGGCAAAACCCAGCTCATCAACCACTTCCTCATCAACGAGCAGTGGTACTTGGTCGACTTGCCCGGCTACGGCTACGCCAAGGTGAGCAAAACCGCCCGCGCCGAGTGGCACAAGATGATCAACGCCTACTTGCAGCGCCGCGAAAACCTGGCCTGCGTGTGCGTGCTCATCGATTCGCGCCTGCCGCCGCAGGCCAGCGACCTGGAATTCATGGAGAAACTGGGTGAGATGGGGGTGCCGTTTGTGATGGTATTCACCAAGATTGACAAGCAATCGGCCTCCCAAACGCGCACGCTCATCGCCACTTACCTGGTTAAGATGAACGAAACCTGGGACGAGCTGCCGCGGCACTTCCTTACCTCGGCCAGTACCAAGGCGGGGCGCGACGAGTTGCTGGGCTTCATCGACGAAGTGAACCAGCAGCTGGCCGCCGCCGCGCCCGGTGCGTAGTTTTGGCCCCGCTTTTGCCCAGGGGCCCTGCTGGCGCTAAGTGGGGCCCCCGACCAACAACTTTATCTCATTCCGCTACTTAAACTTATTCTGTTATGTTGAAACCCTTGCTTTCGCTACTGGCCCTGGGCCTGCTGCTTACGGTGCCGGCGGTGGCCCAAACCACGCCGCCCAACACCCCACCGCCCGCCCGCCCGGCCCCCGAGGCCGGGGCTGGCACGGGCCGCGTGGGGGCCATTATTCCGGTGGCCGAGTACTACGAAGGCGGCCAAGAGGCCATGTACGCCTTCATTGCCCATGAGCTGAAGTACCCGCTGCTGGCCAAGCGCAACCGCATTCAGGGCCGCTGCATCGTGAGCTTCACGCTAAACCCCGACGGCACCATGTCGGGCGTAAAGCTGGTGAAGCAAGTGGGCGGCGGCACCGGCGACGAGGCCCTGCGCGTGGTGCGCCTGCTCAAGTTCAAGAAACCCGCCTACCCCATCCTCACCAGCCTGCCCATCGATTTCAAGCTCGGCGTGACGGGCTCGAACACTGCCGAATAAATTCAGCCGACGACGGGCAACGGATGATTAGCGAATATTAATAGCCCTTCGGGGCCCAATTATTTAATACTTGCTGGTTGCGCGCTGTTCATCGTTAGCCGTTCATTGTTAACTGTTCATTGAAAAAAGAATGCCTTACGAACTGAAAGAAATCGCCGCCATTAGCGGCATGCCGGGCCTGTACCGCTTGCTGAAAGCGGCCCACCATGGCGTGCTGGTGGAAAGCCTCGACGCCCGCGCTACCCGCAGCATGGCCCCGGCCCGCAACAAGGTGTCGCTGCTCGCGGAGATTTCGATTTACACCACCGATTACGACGTGAACGTGCCCCTGACCGACGTATTCGAGCAAATTCATGCCCGTTACGGCACCGATCTGCCCGTCAATAATAAGTCGAGCCAGGACGAGCTAACCGAGTTCATGGGCCAGGCCGTGCCCGACTACGACCGCGACCGGGTGTATTTCTCCGATATCAAGAAGCTGGCCAGCTGGTACGGCGTGGTGAGCCAGCACCTCCCCTACCAGCCCGCTGCCGAAGCCGCTGCCGAGCCCGCTGAAGGCGAGCCCCTGAGCACGGGCGGCGTAATTGACGCGCCCGAGCCCGCCGCCACGGCCGGGGCCCCCGCCAATCCGGAAGCCACCACCGCCGACGCTGCCAAGTAGCCGGCTCCGGGCCGCGCCAGTTGGCGGTGGCCGTTAATTTAAATCACCAAAAAGCCCTGCTGGAAATCCAGCAGGGCTTTTTGGTGGCGGCACGGTTCAGGCTACGCTGGGGCCCCGGCGTGTTGGGCAATGAGCCGTTCGGCCTCTTCCACCAGGTCTTTGCTGCCAATGAAAACGGGGCAGCGCTCGTGCAGCGCTTGGGGCTCGATTTCCATGGTGCGGCGGGTGCCGCTGGAGCTTTTGCCGCCGGCCTGCTCCACGATGAAGGCCAGCGGGTTGCACTCGTACATAAGGCGCAGCTTGCCGTTGGGGCTTTTGGTGGTGGCGGGGTAAAAATAGATGCCGCCCTTGAGCAGGTTGCGGTGAAAATCGGCCACCAGCGAGCCGATGTAGCGGGCCGAGAAGCCCTGCTCCTTGCACTGCTGCAAGTAGGCCCCCACGGCGGGCTCGAACGTGGCGGAGCTGCCCTCGTTCACGGAGTAAACGGTGCCGGTGGTGGGCGTTTGGATGTCGGGGTGCGAGAGGAAGAACTCGCCCAGCGAGGGCTCGTAGGTGAAGCCGTTCACGCCGTTGCCGGTGGTGTACACCATCATCGTGCTAGAACCGTAGATGACGTAGCCGGCGGCCACCTGGTGGGTGCCGGGCTGGAGGCAATCGGCGGCGGTGCCATCGCGGCCGGTGGGCGACATGCGCCGGTAGATGCTGAAAATGGTGCCGATGCTCACGTTCACATCGATGTTGCTGGAGCCGTCGAGCGGGTCGATGGCCACCACGTACTTGCCCTGTAGGTTGCCGGTCTGGATCATCTCTTCGTCCTCCTCCGAGATGATAGTGCACACCTCGCCGCCGTTGCGCAGGGCCCGGATGAAGCGGATGTTGGCCACTACGTCGAGCTTCTGCTGGTCCTCGCCCTGCACGTTTTGGTTGCCGTAGGCCCCGGCGATGTCGATGAGGCCCGAGCGGTTGATTTCGCGGTTCACGATTTTGGCGGCCAGCGCAATGTCGCGCAGCAGCTGCGAGAGCTCCCCGGTGGCGTAGGGGAAGTCCTCCTGCTTGCGCATGATGAAGCGGTCGAGGGTGGCGCCGACGGGCAGGGCCAGTTTGTTGTGGTCCATAAAATGTGGAAGAAGCTGAGAGGCAAGCGGTATGCGCAAAGCTAGGCTGCTTTTGCCCGCCTGCGCGCCCCCGGCCCTACTTTTGGGGCCCTATGGCAGCACATTCCCCCCTGGTTTACAAATTCGGCGGCGCCTCGGTGAAGGACGCGGCAGCTATTCTCAACCTTAAGCACATCGTGGAAACCACGGCCGCAGGCCGGCCGCTGCTCGTGGTGGTGTCGGCAATGGGCAAGACCACCAACGCGCTGGAGGAGCTTTTCGACCTTGCCCACCGCGGCCAGCCCTACGATGCGCCCCTGGGGGCCCTGCACGACTTCCACGCCGCCGCCGCTGAGGCACTGGCGGGCCCCGGGGCCGCCCCGGGGCCCTGGCAGCAAACGCTGCAAGACCTGCGCGAGCAGCTGGCCGACGTTAACCCCGACCACTACGACCGGCAGTACGACCAGCTGGTGAGCTACGGCGAGCTGCTGGCCTCGCAGCTGGTGGCGCAGGCGCTGGGGGCCCAGTGGCTCGATTGCCGCCCGCTGGTGCGCACCGACCGCACCTGGCGCGAAGGCCGCGTGGACTGGCCCGCCACCGAGCGGCTGGTGCGGGCTGCCCTGCCGCCGCTACTGGCCCAGGGCCCCGTCGTTACCCAAGGCTTCGTGGGCGGCACGGCCGGAGGGCTGACGACCACGCTGGGCCGCGAGGGCTCCGATTATTCGGCTGCCATTTTTGCGTATTGCCTACATGCTGAGTCGGTTACGATTTGGAAGGACGTGGCCGGGCTGCTCAGTGCCGACCCCAAGATTTTCCCCGACGCGGTGCGCTACCCGGAAATCAGCTACCAGGAAACCATCGAAATGGCCTACTACGGGGCCAGCGTCATCCACCCCAAAACGCTGAAGCCGCTGGCCGAGCGCGGCATCCCGCTGCGGGTGCGCTCGTTTGTGGACCCTGGGGCCCCCGGCACGCTCATCCACGACTGCCAGCACCCGGCCCTGGCGCCGGCCTTCATCCGCAAAACGGGGCAGTGCCTGCTCTCGTTCGAGAGCAAGGATTTTGCCTTCATCTCGGAAGAAAACCTGGAAGTAATTTTTGGGGCCCTGGCGCAGGCGCGCCTCAAAATCAACCTGATGCAAAACTCGGCCATCAGCTTTTCGGTGTGCACCGACTTTTCGGAGCGCCGCGTGCAGCTGCTGCTGGGCCTGCTGGCCGGGCAGTTCCGGGTGCATTACAACGATGATTTGACGCTCTTCACCATCAAAAACTACGACGCGCCCAGCGTGGCCCGCCTCACGGAAGGCCGCGAGCTGCTGCTGGAACAGCGCACCCGCAGCACCTTCCAGTTTGTGTGCCGGTAAGGGGCCAAGCGGGTCGGCCGCCGCCCCGGGCTGCCGGCTTTTCACCGGCTGCCCGGTAACCGCTAGGGGCCCTGGGGCAACCTTTGGGGCCCTCGGCTGACCGTTCCACTCGGCGCAACGATTAGCGGGCAGCCGGCGAAAAGCCGGCAGCCCGCCCCTGGGCCCTCACTTTTACTTCTTCACCATGCCCGAATTTATCCTCGTCACGCCCCAGGCCCGGCCGGGCGTGGCGCTGCTCCAGCTCAACCGCCCGAAGGAGTTAAACGCTCTGAACTTGGCCCTAATGCACGAGCTCCGCGACGCGCTGGGGGCCCTGGACGCCGACGCGGCGGTGCGCGTGGTGGTCATTACGGGCAGCGCCCGGGCCTTTGCCGCGGGGGCCGACATCCGGGCCATGGCTGGCAAGAGCCCGGTGGACATGCTGCTGGCTGACCACGTAACGTTTTGGGACCAGCTGCGGCTGATGCGCAAGCCGCTGGTGGCCGCCGTGGCGGGCTTCGCGCTGGGCGGCGGCTGTGAGCTGGCCCTGGCCTGCGACCTGGTGGTGGCGGCCGAAACGGCGCAGTTTGGGCAGCCCGAAATCCGGCTGGGCACGCTGCCCGGCGGCGGCGGCACCCAGCGCCTGGCCCGCGCCGTGGGCAAGGCCAAGGCCATGGAGATGGTGCTCACCGGTGACTTTATTGCCGCCGCCGAGGCCCTGCGCCTGGGCCTGGTGAACCGCGTGGTACCCACCGGCCAGCACCTGGAGGAGGCCTTCCGGCTGGCGGCGCGCATTGCGGCCCAGCCGCCGGTGGCCGTGCGCCTAGCCAAGGAGGCCGTGAACCACGCCTTCGAGAGCCACTTGGCGGCGGGCTTGCAGTTTGAGCGGCGCAACTACTACCTCACCTTCGCCTCGGAGGACCAGCGCGAGGGCATGGCGGCCTTTTTGGAGAAGCGCCCGCCGGAATTTACGGGCCAGTAGAAAATGCGGGGGAATGTGATTGGATGTGAAGGTGTGGAAACACCGTAAATGGAAAGAATTGATCCGGCTTTCTGGCCCTACCTGTCCTAACATTCGTAACACGCATTTCATCATTATCGCCCCAACCCGCGTTGGCCGGTTCTTACATTTTCACATTCTCCTACATCTTCACATTCAATTAGATGGCAGTTCTCGTGGGCAAGCGCGCCCCTTCTTTTCGGGCCAAGGCCGTTATCGATGGCGAAATCGAAAACGACTTTTCGCTCGACCGTTACCTGGGCAAAATGCACGTGCTCTTTTACTTCTACCCAGCCGACTTTTCGCTGCTGTGCCCCACCGAAATCCTAGCGTTTCAAAACCTATTGCCCAAGTTTGAGGAGCGCAACGTGGCCGTGGTGGCGTGCAGCACCGACAGCCACCAGAGCCACGGCGCCTGGCTAAAGCAGCCCCGCGACCAGGGCGGCATCATGGGCGTGACCTACCCGCTGGTGGCCGACACCACCAAAACCATTGCGGCCAACTACGACATGCTGGCCGGCCATTACGACTACAACGAGCAGGGCGAGATGAGCTTCGTCGGCACGCCCACCAGCAACCGCGGCCTGTTTCTCATTGACCGTGACGGCATTGTGCGCCACCAAGTGGTGAACGACGGTCCCCTGGGCCGCAGCACCCAGGAAGCCCTGCGCATGGTGGACGCCCTCCAGCATTACGAGCAGCACGGGGCCCTGTGCCCCGCCGACTGGCGCACCGGCGAGGCCGACCTGAACCCCACCCGGTAGGGTTGCCAGTTTTTTTGACGCTGAAAAAGCGGACGGGGCCCGGCTTCGTCCGCTTTTCTTTTCGGCCGTAATTTCGCGGCCTTGACGCTGCTCTACGACTTCGCCCTTTTTTGCTACGCGCTGCTGCTGCGGCTGGCCGCGCCCTTCGTGCCCAAGGCGGCGGCCTGGGTGGCCGGGCGGCGCGGGCTGCTGCCGCGCATCGGCGCGGCGCTGGCG
>NZ_MDZA01000458.1 GCF_001816125.1 Hymenobacter coccineus
CACCGGCCGGCGCCGGGCTCCGGGGCCCCTGGGGGCCCGGTAAACTTCCCGCCCGTGGCGCTAGGCGGCCCAACGAAACAGGGCCCCCGGTAACCTACCAAGTTGGTAGGGTTACCGGGGGCCCTGTTTTGCATCAGTTATTACCGCCGCTGCTAGGTGTCGGATTCCATGCCGTACTGCTTGAGCACGTCGGCGGGCACGCCGGTCCAGCGGTTGGGCGCGTTGCCCACGTAGCCGATGTCGGCCATGCCCATCTTGCTGCTGAAGAAGCCCGTGGCCGTGAGGTCGCGCATGCGGTTGAAGAACGTCACGCCCGGCAGCAGGTCGCGGGTGGCGCGCTTAGGGTAGGCTATTTTGGTCACCATTTCCAGCTGCTGCGGCGCGGCGCAGCCCTTAAACGGCTGGCCGTAGCGCGTGGCGCACTGCAAGTCCAGCCAGCGCAGCCCGCCGCGCAGGGGCAGCTGGTGCTCGGGCATGTCCTTGGCAATGAACTCAATAAACTCAGGCACCTTGGCGTCCGACGCACTCCCCGACTTCGCATCCTTGGGAATGATGATATCCGCTAGGACCGTAATCGTGGCCATTTCGTGCGGCGTGAAGAACGTTTCGGCGTGCAGGGCTTTGTCGCGGGCTATTTCGAAGGGCTGGCGGCCGGCCTCATCGGCGGGCGCTTCGCCCGGCTTGGGGGCCCCGGGCGGGGCCTGGGCCGTATCGGGGCGGCAGCCGCTGTCCAGCAGCAGGCCGGTAGCGAGGGTGGCCAGGCCGATGGCCTTTAAGGATTCGCGTCTTTTCATCGGAAATAATAAGAAAAAAAGCTACAGGCTGGCGCGCTTGCGCTGGTCCAAAATGTACTCGCTGGTGCGCATCGACAGGGCCAGGATGGTCCAGGTGGCGTTTTTATCACCCTGCTGCACAAATGGCGAAGCATCGACCACGAACAGGTTGCGGCAGTCGTGCGCCTGGCACCACTTGTTGAGGGCCGACTTCTTGGGGTCGTCGCCCATGCGCACGGTGCCCACCTCGTGGATGATCTTGCCGGGGGCCTCCAGGCCGTAGTTGGTGTCGGCCCCGGGGATTTTGGAGGTGATGATGCCGCCCATCTCGTGCATGATGGACTGGAAGGTTTCCTGCATGTGCTTGGCCTGCTTCACCTCGGCATCGGTCCACTTGTAGTGGAATTTCAGGACCGGAATACCAAATTTGTCCACCACGTCGGGGTCAATTTCGCAGTAGTTGTCCTCCCGTGCGATGGCCGTGCCCCGGCCCGCCATGCCCACCTGCGTGCCGTAGAAGCGGCGGTAATCGTCCTTCAGCGAAGCGCCGAAGCCGCCGGGCTCCTGCAACTTGCCGTCGCGGCCGGGCACCAGGCCGTTCAGGTTCTGGATGCCCCGGCCGAAGCCGTAGGCGGGCATGTGCATGCCGCCGCCGTACTCGATGTGGTAGCCGCGCGGGAAGTCCAGCTTCTTGTTGTCCAGCCACCACGGCGTGTAGATGTGCACGCTGCCCACCCCGTCCTCGTTGTAGCGCTTGCGGTCCATGAGCTGGGGCAAGAAGCCGCCCAGGCTGGCCCCGGTCGAGTCGTGCAGGTACTTGCCCACCACGCCGCTGCTGTTGGCCAGCCCGTTGGGGTGGTTCACCGATTTCGAGTTGAGCAGCAGCCGCGCCGATTCGCCCGCGCTGGCCCCCAGAATGACGATTTTGGCCTTCACCTGGTACTCCTGCAAGTCGTTTTTGTCGACGTACGACACGCCGGTGGCCAGGCCGTTGGCCCCGGTCAGCACCTCGCGCACCATGGCGTTGGTGATGACCTGTAGGTTGCCGGTTTTCAGGGCCGGAATCACCAGGCACGACGAGGCCGAGAAGTCGCCGTACACCTTGCAGCTGCGCCCGCACTGCCCGCAGAAAAAGCAGGCCCCGCGGTCCTTGTTGCCCGGCAACGCCTCCGTCAGCACCGAGCCCCGGCCGGCAATCACTTTCACGCCCGCCTTGGCCGCGCCTTGCTTGATAAACAACTCGTTGAGGCGGGGCTTGGGCGGCGGCAGGAAGATGCCGTCGGGCTCGTTGGGCAGGCCTTCCACCGTGCCGTACACCCCAATCAGGCGGTCCACCTTGTCGTAGAATGGCTTCACCTCGTCGTAGGTAATGGGCCAGTCGTCGGTCAGGCCGTCCAGCTGGTGGCTCTTGAAATCCAGGGGGCCCATACGCAGCGAAATGCGGCCCCAATGGTTGGTGCGGCCGCCCAGCATGCGCGAGCGGAACCAGTTGAACTCGGTTTTGTCCTTGGTCGTGTACGGCTCGCCTTCCAGCTCCCAGCCTCCAAACGCGGCGTCAAAATCGCCAAACGGCCGGGTGGTGGAGGCCCCCCGGCGCGGCGACTCGTAGGAAAACTTGAGTTGCAGCGCGTCCTTCACGGGGTCGAAAAACGGGCCGGCTTCCAGCATCAGCACCTTCAAGCCGGCGTGGGCCAGCACGTAGCCGGCCATGCCGCCCCCGGCCCCCGAGCCCACCACAATGGCGTCGTACACGGTGGGCGATTCCTTGATTTGAAAATTATCCATGCGTAGCAGCTCAGCTTAAAGTTGCGTGATGGTGATGGCCCGGAAGGCGACCTCGTGGCCGTGGTCTTGCAGGGCGATGTGGCCCTTGGGGTAGGCCCCAAAGTTCTTCCACGTCTTGAATTTGCTGTTCGCCAGCAGGGCGTCCCAAGCGGGGCTGCCCATCTGCACGTCCACAATTTTGGTGTTGTTCAGGAAGAAGGTGAGGTGGCCGTTGTCCTTACGCAGCTTCACCCGGTTCCACTCGCCGGCGGGCTTGGCCACGTCCTTGGCGGGGGCTTGCATGTCGTAGAGCGAGCCGGCCAGGTGGGTGGCCTTCTTGTTGTCCTCGGCGCCCTTGTTGTCAAGCACCTGCATTTCGATGCCCGTTTCGTAGGTGGCCGCGAAGGCCGGGTCCTCGTGCACCCCGAAGATGATGCCGCTGTTGCCCTCCGGCGAGATTTTCCACTCCAAGTTCAGCTCGTAGTTTTCGTACTCGCCGTCCGTCACCAGGTCGCCCTGGCCAGGCGCTTTGGGGTTCAGTTGCAGGGCCCCGTCCACCACTTCCCAGGCCGGCTCGGCGGTGGGCTTGAGGTAGGTGTGCCAGCCGGCGATGGTTTTGCCATCGAACAGGGCTTGCGTTTTGGCCTTGGTGGAGGGAGCTTGCGAGCAAGCTGTCTGACCAAAAATTGCCAGTGCTAAAACGTTTAACTTGAAGGTCATCATGGGTAGGAAAGGGCAGTAGTGTGAAGCGCCTTCGCAGGCAAAATTGTTGCTTTGGCGCTTAAATATATAAACGCAAACGTTTCCAATTGTTACCATCACAACTTATACCACTGATTGGCTGGGCCAACGAGCCGCCGCTTGCACCCGGAGCCGCGCGCCGCCGAGGCCCCATTGGTGCGGCTACGGGTCCCCCTCCTTGCCTGCGCCGCCGCAAAACCATTCTAACCCCAACCCAGCCCGGTTAATACTATTTTCGCGGGGCAGGCCACGGGCCCTTTTGGTTTGAAGGTTCGCTTAAAAGCGCCGCATTAACACGCCTCAGTGCGTCCAAGCAGCCCTCTACACACAACTGCTCTTACCAAATAACGGCGCATGGGGCCCCAGAACCACGCCAAGATTAGCGTCGCCCCGGGGCCCCATGCGTCGTTGCTGAACCCGTGCTAGCGGGTCGCCTGCTCAACCAACCCTTCGGCCTTGGCGATGGCCGCGCCCAGGCCCGCCAGGTTTTTGCCGCCGGCGGTGGCGAAGAACGGCTGGCCGCCGCCGCCGCCCTGGATTTCCTTGGCCAGCTCGCGCACCAACGCCGTGGCGTTGAGCTTGCCGGCTTTGGCCAACTCGTCGTCGAGCATCACGGCCAACTGGGGCTTGCCGTCGATTTCGGCGCCGAGCACCAGCACGAGGTTGGGCACGGCCTGGCGCAGGTTGAAGGCCAGGGTTTTGAGACCCTCGGCACTGGCAGCTTGCACCTGGGCGGCGAGGAAGTTCACGCCGTTCAGCGGCTTCACCTGGCCGGCGAGCTGGTCCTTCTGCTGGTTGATGCTTTGCTGGGCAAACTGCTCGATTTGCTTGCGCAGGGCCCCTATTTCCTCGGTTTGCTTTTCGAGCGACGTCAGCAAATGCTGGGGGTTGCCGAGGGCCTCGCGCACCTGGCCGAGCAGGTCGAGTTGCTGGTCCACGTAGGCTTCGGCGGTGCCGGCCGTCACGGCCTCGATGCGGCGCACACCGGCCCCCACGGCGCTTTCGGCCACGATTTTGAAGTAGCCGATGCTGCCCGTGTTGGCCACGTGCAAGCCCCCGCACAGCTCCACCGAGTAGTATTTGTCGAAGGTAATGACGCGCACGAACTCGCCATACTTCTCGCCGAACAGGGCCATGGCGCCCAGGTTTTTGGCTTCGGCGATGGGCACGTTGCGGCGCTCGTCGAGCGGGATTTGCCGGCGGATGCGCTCGTTGACAATTTGCTCAATCTCGCGAAGCTGCCCTTCCGTCACCTTCGTGAAGTGCGAAAAGTCGAAGCGCAGCAGCTTCTCGTTCACCAGCGAGCCTTTCTGCTGCACGTGGTCGCCGAGCACGCGGCGCAAGGCGGCTTGCAGCAAGTGCGTGGCCGTGTGGTTGTTGCGGATGAGCGTCCGCCGGGCCGCATCGGGCCGCGCCCGGAACTCGGCCGTCAGCTCCTGCGGCAGCTCTAGCACTGTGTGAATGATGAGGTCGTTTTCGCGCTTCGTGTCCAGCACGCGCAACTTATCCAGGTCGCTTTCGAGGTAGCCTGTGTCGCCAATCTGGCCGCCGCTTTCGGCGTAGAACGGCGTCTGGTCGAGCACCAATTGGTACTCGGTCTTGCCCTTTTTGTCGATTTTGCGGTAGCGCAGCAGGCGAGCGGTGGCCTCGTCGTGGTCGTAGCCCACGAACACGTTGGGGCCCTCGGCGTCGGCCACGGTCACCCAGTCGCTCTGCTCGGTTTCCTGGGCGTTGCGGCTGCGGTTTTTCTGCTGGGCCAGCGCCTGCTGGAAACCGGCTTCGTCCACCGTCAGCCCTTTTTCGCGGGCGATGAGTGCCGTGAGGTCCAGCGGAAAGCCAAAGGTGTCGCTCAGCTCGAAGGCCGTGGCACCGTCGATGACGCCGCCGTTGGCGTGAGCGGCTTCCTCCAGCGCATCGAGCCGGCGCAGGCCGGTTTCAAGCGTTTTCAGGAACGCAATTTCCTCTTCCTCAATCACGCGCGTCACGAAAGCCTGCTGGGCTTTTAGCTCGGGAAAGATATTGCGCATCTGGTCGGCCAGCACCGGCACGAGCTTATATAAGAAAGGCTGCTTCTGGTTCAGGCTCGAAAAAGCGTAGCGCACGGCCCGGCGCAGGATGCGGCGGATGACGTAGCCGGCCTTCACGTTGCTCGGCAGCTGGCCGTCGGCGATGGTGAAGGCAATGGCGCGGATGTGGTCGGCCAGCACCCGGATGGCGATGTCGGTTTTCTCGTTTTCGGTGGCCGGCTGGTCGTTCACCGTGGCCGGCGAGGTGCCGTGGTATTCAATGCCTACCTCTTTGGCAATGAACTGGATGAGCGGTTGAAACACGTCGGTGTCGTAGTTCGAGCGCACGCCCGACACGGCCATCATCAGGCGCTCGAAGCCCATGCCGGTGTCCACGCTCTGGGCGGGCAGCTTGATGAGCGACTTGTCGGCCAAGCGCTGGAACTCCATGAACACGTTGTTCCACACCTCCACCACCTGCGGGTGGTCGGCGTTCACCAGCTGGTGGCCCGGGGTTTGGGCGCGCTCCTCGGCGGTGCGCAGGTCCACATGGATTTCGGTGCAGGGGCCGCAGGGGCCCGTGTCGCCCATCTCCCAGAAGTTGTCCTTCTTGTTGCCGGGCAGGATGCGGTCGTCGGTGGTGTACTGGCGCCACAGGGCCTGCGTTTCGGCGTCAGGGCCCAAGCCGTCGCCCTTGTCGCCCTCGAAGTACGTGACGTAGAGCCGGTCTTTCTCGAGCTTAAACACGTCCGTCAGCAGCTCCCAGGCCCAGGCAATGGCGTCCTTTTTGAAGTAGTCGCCAAACGACCAGTTGCCCAGCATCTCGAACATGGTGTGGTGGTAGGTGTCGTAGCCCACCTCCTCCAAATCGTTGTGCTTGCCGCTCACGCGCAGGCACTTCTGCGTATCGGCAATGCGCTTGAACGGCGCGGGGCGGTTGCCCAGAAAGTAGTCTTTAAACGGGGCCATGCCGCTGTTGATGAACAGCAGCGTGGGGTCGTCTTTCACCACCAGCGGGGCCGAGGGCACGATGTGGTGGCCCTTGGAGGCGAAGAAATCGAGGAATTGCTGGCGGACGTGCGCGGCGGTGGGGAGCGACATGGGGAAGCAGAAAAAAGCGAATTAGGGGCCCGCGGCGGTTGTGGGTGGGCCGCGGGGCCGGCCCCGCAAAGGTAGCGCCGGGGCCCCGCGGCCCGGTAGGGCCCGGGCCCCTAACTTGCGGCTTCTGCCTCGCCCCGCCTCTTCCCTTCGCCCTTCCCCGCCCCTGATGCGTTCGTTTTCGCTGAATTTACTGCACCGGCCGCTCGCGCTGGCCGTTTTGCTGCTGCTGGGGGGCGGTGCCGTGGGGGCCTCGGGGCCGCGCCCGCCCCGGCTGGGCAAGGTGCTTGGGGCCGACATTTCCTTCCTGCCCCAGTTGGAGGCCCGGGGCGTGAAGTTCGCCGATAAAACCGGCCCGAAAGACGCCATTCAAATTCTCAAAGAGCACGGCTTCAACTACATCCGGCTGCGCATATTCAATAACCCCGCCGCCGACAGCGGCTACTCGCCCGGCAAAGGGTTCTGCGACCTGCCGCACACCTTGGCGATGGCCAAGCGCGTGCGGGCGGCCGGCCTCAAGCTGCTGCTCGACTTCCACTACTCCGACACCTGGGCCGACCCGCAGAAGCAGTTCAAGCCCTTGGCCTGGAAAGGCTTAAGCGGCCCCGCCCTGGAAGCCGCCGTGTACGACTACACCAAGGAAGTGCTGGGGGCCCTGGCCGCCCAGGGCACGCCGCCCGACATGGTGCAGGTGGGCAACGAAATCAACCACGGCCTGCTGTGGCCCGACGGCGACGTGCAGCATGCCGACAGCCTGACCCGCTTCGACACCCTGGCCGGCCTGGTGAAGGCCGGCATCCGCGCCGTGCGCGAGGCCGACCCCGGGGCCCTGGTGATGCTGCACATTGCGCTGGGCGGCCAAAACCGGCACTCCACGCTGTGGCTCGACCGAATGGCGGCCCGCGGCGTGGCGTTTGACGTCATCGGCGAGTCGTACTACCCCAAGTGGCACGGCACCATCCCAGACCTGAAGGCCAACCTGACCGATTTGGCGAAGCGCTACCCGCAGGACATTGTGGTGGTGGAGTACTCCGAGCGCAAGCGCGAAGTGAACGACGTGGCCTTCGCCTTGCCCGGCGGTAAGGGCAAAGGAACCTTCATTTGGGAGCCGCTGAACACCTGGGAAGCCGTGTTCGACAAGCAGGGCCAGGCCAATGACATGCTGTTGATTTACGACGAAATCAGCCAGAAATACCGCGTAAAATAATCCCACCGCACCATGCCTTACAAAGAGCGCATCATTGAAAAACAATACTTTACCATCGGCGAGGTGGCCGCCCGGTTCAAGGTGGCCGAGTCGCTGGTGCGCTTCTGGGAAACCGAGTTCGACGAGCTAAAACCGCGCCGCAGCAAGAAGGGCAACCGCCTCTACACGCCGCAGGACATCGACACGTTCCGCACCATTTTCCACCTCGTCAAGGAGCGCGGCTATACCATCCCCGGGGCCCGCGAAATGCTCAAGCAGAAGGCCCCCCAGCTCAAGGATAAGATCGACGCCGTGCAGGCCATCGAGCGCGTCCGGGCTTTTTTGGTAAGCCTAAAGAGGGAGCTGGACGTGGCCCGGCCGGAGTAGGGCGGCGGCTACTATTTCAGTTTTGACCTACTGATTCAGTTCTGTCATGCTGACGGAGGAAGCATCTGTTCCCTATTAAACGTAACCGCTCATGAGTGAAAAGATGCTTCCTTCGTCAGCATGACAGACGATTAATTATCAATATTTTATATCTCGACTTATCTCCTATCGATGCCCCAAACGATTACCGACGACTTATTCCACGAACTCGCCCTCACGCTCATTCCCAGCATCGGCCCGCAGATTACGCGGCAGCTGATGAGCTACGGCGGCTCGGCTAAAAACGTGCTGCTGATGCCGCCGGGCAAGCTACGGCGCATCCCCGGCGTGGGGCCCAAAATGGTGGCCAGCCTCACGGGCCCTGAGCGCGTCACGGCCCTGAGCCGCGCCGAAAAGGACCTGCGGCAGGCCGAGAAAGAGGGCGTGGAAATTCTGTTTTACACCAGCAAGCGCTACCCGAACCGCCTCAAGCTCATTGCCGACGCGCCGGTCATCCTGTACTACCAGGGCCCCGCCGACCTCAACGCACCCAAGATCGTGGCGCTCGTCGGCACCCGGCAGTCCACGGAGTACGGGCGCGAGCAAACCGAGCGGATTGTGCAGGGCCTGGTACCGCACCAGCCGCTGGTGGTCAGCGGCTTGGCGTATGGCATCGATATCCTGGCCCACCGCGCCGCTTTGCAGGAGGGCCTGCCCACGGTGGGCGTGATGGCCACCGGCCTCGACGTCATCTACCCCGCCGCGCACCGCAAAACGGCCGAAAAAATGCGCGAAGTGGGCGGTCTGCTCACCGAGTTCCCGTTCGGCACGGGGCCCGACCGGTACAATTTTCCGCAGCGCAACCGCATCATTACCGGCCTAGCCGACGGCACGGTGGTGGTGGAGGCCGCCATCAAGGGCGGGGCCCTCATCACCGCCGAGCTGGCCCTGAGCTACGACCGCGACGTGCTGGCCGTGCCCGGCAACCTGGGCTCATTGGCCTCCGAGGGCTGCAACGCGCTGATTAAAAACAACAAAGCCGCCATCTACACCGAGCCCCGCGACCTGGAAATCATCCTCAACTGGGACGCGGCCCTGCACTCGGGCAAGTTCAAGCCCGCCCCCACCTACTCACCCGACGACTTCAGCCCCGACGAATTCGCCCTCATCGCCGTACTGGCCGCCGCCCCCGGCCGCGAAGCCCAGATGGACGACCTCGCCTGGCGGGCCCAGCTGGCCATTCACGCCGTCGCCGCGCTGCTGCTAGGCCTGGAGTTTCGGGGCGTAGTGCGGGCCCTGCCGGGCAAGAAATTCGTGCTCGCCTAAATCACGGATTTTACAGATTAAGGCGGATTAATCGGATTTTGGGGGCGATTTGGGTGAGCCCTGGTATCCACCTTTGAACCCCGGCCCGGGCTGCCGGCTTTTTCGCCGGCTGCCCGGTAATCGCTAGGGGCCCCGGCCAGTAATTTGGCAGTCGCGAGTGTAGTTTCAAATCGGAAGCGATTTTACTCGTACCACCAAGCACAGCTTGGTGGTACAAGCAGGGGCCCCACCCTTTCACGACTCCCGTTTGCACTCGCCGCCACTATGTTCTTACTTCACAACGGCCAGTTGGTGGCCACCGATTCCTTCGCCCTGCCCCTGCCCAACCGCGGCCTGGCCTTCGGTGACGGCTTTTTTGAAACATTGGTTTTCACGGAAAACCACCTACACTACGCCGCCGACCACCTCGCCCGGATGCAGCAAGCCGCCGCCGCGCTGTACCTGACGCTACCCGATGCCCTAGCCACGCCAGAAGCCCTGGCCGCCACGCTGGGGGCCCTGGCCGCCGCCAAAAGCTTGCCCGCCGCTCGCCTGCGCCTGCAACTGTGGCGCGGCGGCGGCGGCCGCTACACCCCGCCTACCGGTGCCGCCGAGTGGCTGGCCACCGCCGAATCCTTCGCCCCCGACGAATCGCCTATTGCCCAAGCCGGTTTTGCCCAGGAAACGCATTCGCTGTTTTCGCCGCTCAGCTTCTGCAAAGGGCCTCAAGCCTGGCTCTACGTGCGGGCGGCCCACGAGCGCCAACAGCGCGGCCTGGACGAAATCATTCTCTGCGACACCGCCGGGCATGTGGCCGAAGCCGGTGCCGCGGCCATTTTCTGGCTCAAGGATGGGGCCCTGTTCACGCCCGCGCTGGCCAGCGGCTGCGTGGCGGGCGTGCGCCGGGCCCAGGTGCTGCGCGCAGCCCAGGCGCAGGGCCTAGCGTGCCGGGAGGGGATTTTTGCGAAAGAAGAGTTGCTGGCGGCCGACGCGGTTTTCACGGCCAATGTGGCGGCGGTACGGGTGGTGCATAAAATTCAAACGACCAAATTTACTTCACCTGATGAACTGCTTTTCCAGACTATCGCCCGATGGAATAATTAATAGGTATTGTGATTGTATCTATTGTTCCGATTTTAGGTTCGAATTTTATGGCGCTTATGACCCGAATAGACTCAGTATCCAACGCTTCGACTACCCCATTTTGATTGTTGGCCGTTGTGCTGCGCCTTATAACATCCATTTTGATTGGCTTGCCATCCGGCGCTATAATCACGCGAACGAAAATTATGCCTTCCACCCCATCTTTCTCTGCTATGAAAGGGTAT
This sequence comes from Hymenobacter coccineus, assembly GCF_001816125.1. Taxonomy (GTDB): domain Bacteria; phylum Bacteroidota; class Bacteroidia; order Cytophagales; family Hymenobacteraceae; genus Hymenobacter; species Hymenobacter coccineus. The sequence continues at coordinate 10,568 of NZ_MDZA01000458.1, forward strand.
TTTGCTTGGCTTTGAATGGTTCGCAGCAACTGAATATTCGCTTTCTTTCTGGCCATTGAATCAGCGTTATGCCAAAACCTGGGCAGCACCGCCGGGAGGGGTGGCTCCTTCTCTTTTACCGGTACGGGAGGTTTAGGGCTTTGTAAGTGGACCGCCATTCCTGGTGCAGCATAAACCTCTCCTGTTCCTTGCGCCTTCGCTGAGACACCGTAGCAGAACAAAAGAACAAACAAGTGGTGCTTCATATTTACCAGTGAAAATCCTGTAAACCAAATAGCTTACCAACGCCGTAGAGGACCGCACCTACCCCCATTATTGCCAGCACAATCAACAGCCCCGCGGTTGAGTATTCCGCGGTAAGTAGCGTACGCTGCCGGCCCAAGCGGTGCAGTTCTACTGGCCCGTGAATTCGCCACAATTCTCCGAAAGCGTTGTCACTTTTCCACCACGCACCCGCCCAGCCAATGCCGAGCAGCAGGGGATAAAACACAATGTGCACACCCCACGCCAGGGCCACCAACAGGGCCCCCAGCAAGGGTTGTAAAATCATATCGACTAGGACATCACCGAGGAAACCGAGCAGTTCGCCTAACATGGCGGCAAGGTATTGCGCAACGCGCAACTTGACTTGGGGCCCCTACTCCGCGATGAAGCGGATGGGCACGAGCAGCGAATCCTGCGCGGCTTTGGAGCGCACGAAGCGCAGAGCCCCCAGCACCCGCTGGGCCTCGGCGTCGAGGGCGTGGAGGGCGGTGGGGAGGTAGGCACTTTCGGGTTGGGCCAGCTCGCGCTTGGTGACGCGCGGGGGCTGGCGCACCGAGCCGTCGGGCCGCACTTGGATGCTCACCAGCAGGCGGCCGGTGGGCAGCAGGGCGTTGGGCTGGGCGGCCGTGGGCCGGGCCGCTTCCGGAAACTTGGCCTGCGCCGACACAAAGTCGAAAAACTTGTTGCGGCCCGCCGACTGCCGCTCGGGGTCGGGCTCGTGCCAGAAGCGCGGCAGCACGGGCGATACCAGCTTAGCCGGCCCCGGGGCGGGCGGCGGCTCGCGGCGCTGTGGCAGCATCGGGAAGCCGGGGGCGGCGTATTGGGCGCGGGCGGGCCGGGCGGCCAGTAATCCGCATCCCGCTAATACCAGCCCGATTATCCAGTTTTTCATTCGGATCGTTATACGGCCACCGGGGCCTTGATGGCCGGCCACGGGTCGTAATTCTCCAGCTTAAAGTCGTCGTACTGGAAGCCGAAGATATCAGTTACGGCCGGGTTGAGGCGCATCTGGGGCAGCGGGCGCGGGGCGCGGGTGAGCTGCAACTCGGCCTGTTCCAGGTGGTTGCTGTACAAATGCGTGTCGCCGCCGGTCCAGATGAACTCACCTGGTTGCAGGCCCGTCACCTGGGCCACCATCAGCGTGAGCAGCGCGTAGGAGGCGATGTTGAACGGGACGCCCAGGAATACGTCGGCCGAACGCTGGTAGAGCTGGCACGAGAGCCGGCCGTCTGCTACGTAAAACTGGAACAGGGCGTGGCAGGCGGGCAGCTTCATGGCGGGCAGGTCGGCCACGTTCCAGGCCGACACCACCATGCGGCGTGAGTCGGGCGAGGTTTTGAGCTGGTGGATGATCTGGCTAATCTGGTCGATGTGGCCGCCGTGGCCGTCGGGCCACGAGCGCCACTGGTGGCCGTACACGGGGCCCAAATTGCCGTCGGCGTCGGCCCACTCGTCCCAGATTTTCACGCCGTGGTCCTTTAAGTAGGCAATGTTGGTGTCGCCCTGCAAGAACCACAGCAATTCGTGGATGATGCTCTTCAAATGCACCTTTTTGGTGGTGACGAGCGGGAAGCCCTCGGCCAGGTCGAACCGCATCTGGGGCCCAAAAATCGACTTGGTGCCGGTGCCAGTGCGGTCGGTTTTAACGGTGCCGTGGTCGAGGATTTGGCGAAGGAGAGCTTGGTATTGGCGCATGTTGAAAAGCAGGTACGCATGGCAAGCAGATTGCCACGGGGCCCAAAAATACGGCGCAGCGGCAGGCCAATCTTTTTTCGGGTTTTGCACCGTCAATCAGCAAACCGCCGCATTATTTTTGGCTTCATGAATGAAGCACTACAACTGCCTCTGTACAAACGCTACGCGCCGCTACTGCCCGTGCTGGTCCTGGCAGGCTGCTGCATCAGCACCATCGTCACCGCTCTGGGGGGCACCGTGGAGTTAGACGGCACTACCTATGGTTTTGCGCTGACTACCAAGCACTACGGGGCCCTCGCAGCTACGGCGGCTTCTGTAGTTTCATTTTTTTGGCTGCGAAAATATTATAAATATTTCCTGGCTTTGATTTTTGTGCTGGGATTTTGCGGCCTGATCAATTTCACAGTTACTCAAACGAGTGTAGGCATTGGGTTTGACGAGCTTCGTATCGGTTTGAGCCCACTCATGCTGCTATTTGGCGTGCTGGTCTACGCTACCAATAGCAAGAAAATCAATCGTTTCCTTGCAGCCCTAGTCAAACCATCAGACAAGAAAATTGCCCAGCAGCAGCAAGAGGAAGTAGAGGAGTTTAAGAGGAAATTCTCTCGAAAATCAACCGAAGAGCTGGAGCAAATTGTAGCGGACAACAAATTGGTAGCGAATGCACTATCCGCCGCCCGGCAACTGTTGCGCGAGCGAGGCGACGCTAAAATCGTAGCCTAAACAAAAAGGGCCGCTCTTCACCAGAGCGGCCCTTCTCACGCGCACAAACGCGCAATCCTTACATCGTTTTGGCCATCGGCTTGGAAGCGGCGGGGGCCCCGGCGGTTTTAGCGGCGGCCATTTTGGCGCGGCAGCAGGCGGGCATGCCGGCCATGTTGCCGGTGGCCATGCCTTTGGTGCACTGGGTGGCGGCCATGCCGGTGCAGTTGTCTTTCTTGGCGGCGGGCTTGCCGGGGCCCGTGTGGGCGAAGACGGTGGCGCTGGTGGCGAACAGGGCGAGGGCGAGCAGGGTATTCTTCACGGCTGGAAAAGGAAATGAGTGGATAGAAACAAAAGGAGGAAAGCGGGCGTTTTCGACCCGCCGCTACGCAAGATAGCACGCGCGGCCGACACTGTGGCGCGGCCGGCCGGGGCCCCGCTTTTCCCGCAAAACCTGGTTTTGCGCCCCTTCCGTTTATGTCCCTTCGCCGCTCCGCTTACTTCGCCCTGCTCGTGCTGGGGCTGCTCTCCGCTCTCAGCGCCTTTTACGTGGCCCAGCTGCGGTTCAACTACAATTTCAACGACTTCTACCCCGCCGGCACCCCGACCTGGACTACTACCAGGGCTACACCAAGCGCTTCGGCAACGACAACGACTACCTGCTGCTGGGCCTGGAGGCCCCCCGGGGCCGTACCGTGTTCGACGCCGATTTCCTGGGCCGCGTCGATTCGCTCACGCGGCTGGCCCAGCGGCAGCGGCACGTGGTGGCCGTCACCTCCCCCACCACCCTGGCCAACCCCGTGGTGGAGGGCCTGGGCTTCTTCAACCTGCCCTACCTGCGCCCGGGCGCTTACCGCGCCGACCCCACCCAGCGGGCCCGCGACTCCACCCTGATTTACCGCACGCCGGGCTTGGTGGGCAACGTGTTCAGCCCCAACGCCCGGGCCGTGGCCCTGGTGGTGCAAACCACGCCCGACCTCAAAAAGCCGCCCGGCGATTCGCTGCTGGCCGTGCTGCGCGGGGGCCTGAAGCGCTACGGCTTCCCCGAAAGCAGCTACCACCTGGCGGGCCGCGCCGTGGCCCAGTCGGTGTTCGTGGACCGGCTCCAGCGCGAGTTGGCGGTGTTCATGAGCCTCTCGGTGCTGCTCGTGACGGGGCTGCTGTGGTTCACGTTTCGCACCTGGTGGGGCGTGGTGCTGCCGCTGGTGGTGGTGCTGGGGGCCATTTTGTGGGGCCTGGGCGTGATGGGGGCCTGCGGGGTGCGCATCGACCTGATGACGGCCCTGCTGCCGGTGATGATGTTCGTGGTGGGCACCTCCGACACGGTGCACATCATCACGCGCTACGTGGCCGAGCTGGGCTACGGGGCCAGCAAAAAGGATGCCCTGTGGGTCACCATCAAGGAATCGGGGTTTGGCTCGGCACTGTCGGCCGTGACAACCAGCCTGGGCTTTTTCACGCTGATGACCAGCTCCATCCGGCCCATCTACAACTTTGGGCTGTTCACGGGCATCGCCGTGCTGCTGGCGTTCGTGCTCAGCTTCACGCTGTTGCCGGCGCTGCTCACGCTCCTTAAGAAGCCGCAGCTGCGGGTGGCGCGCAGCCAGGGCCACAGCTGGGACGGCGTGCTGAGCCGCCTGTTCCGGCAGGTGCTGGCGCGGCGGCGGCTCATTTTCGTGGTCAGCGGGCTGGTGGTGGCGGCCTCCATCGGGCTGGCCACGCGGGTGCACATCAACTCCATGCTGCTCGACGATTTGTCGAAGAACGACCCCGTGCGGCAGGATTTTTTCTTTTTTGAGAAGCAGTTCGCCGGCGTGCGGCCCTTCGAGCTGGAGCTGAAGCCGGCCCCCGGCCGCACCGTGTACGACCTAGCCGTGCTGCGCGAAACCGCCCGCATCGAGGACTACCTGCGGGGGCCCTACGGCCTGCGCTTCGCCGCCTCGCCGGTCACGCTCGTCAAGTCGGTGCGCAAGGCGCTGCACGGCGGCGGGCTCGAAGCGTACCGCCTGCCCGCCGACTCGGCCGAGCTGCGCGGGCTGCAAAGCAAGCTGCGCCTGTTCCGCAAGAAACCCGAGTTTAGGGCCCTGGTGCTGCCCGACGGCAGCGCCGGCCGCCTCACCGGCCGCATGGCCGACGTGGGCAGCATCCGGGCCGACGCGCTGAACGCCGGGCTGCGCCAGTTCCTGCGCACCCGCATCGACTCCACGGTGCTGGGCACGCGCCTCACGGGCTCGTCGAACCTGATTGACAAGAACAACGAGAACCTGACGCTCAACATGATAACCGGCATGAGCATCGATATCCTCATGGTCACGCTCATCGTGCTGGCGCTGTTCAAATCGTTCAAAATGACCATCATCGTGCTCATCCCCAACCTGGTGCCCATCCTCATCGTGGCCGGCGTGATGGGCCTGGCCGGCGTGAGCATGAAGGTGAGCACGAGCATCATCTTCACCATCGCCTTCGGCATCGCGGTGGACGACACTATCCACTTCATCAGCAAGTTGCGCCTCACCCTGGCCCACGAAACGTCCGTGTTCCGGGCCGTGCGCCACACTTACCTGCTGGCCGGCAAAGCCGTCATCGTCACGTCGCTGATTCTGGTCGGCGGCTTCTCCACGCTGCTGTTTTCGTCCTTTGACGGCACATTCTACGTCGGCTTCCTCATCGGCCTCACGCTGCTCTTCGGCGTGGTGGCCGAGCTTACGCTGCTGCCGCTGCTGATTCTGTTCTTCTACAAGCGCAAGCCAGTCATTGAAAAGGTGCTGAATTAGGGCCCCGGGGAAGAACATACCGGACGCAAGTAGGGCCCCAGCGACGCATCGCTGGGCCCTACTTGCGTCCGGCAGCCGGGCGTTTTTACTTCGCGAGGTACACCGTTTTGCCTTCCTTGGCCGACTGCCGGGCGGCTTCCAGAATCTCCACCACTACCAGGTTGGTGGGCAGCGCGGAGAGCACGTCTTCCGGGGCGGTGCCGCGCACCACGGCCGCCAGGTAGGCAAACGGCTCGTCGTAGGGCGCCGGGGGCGCGGGGGCGGTCAGGTCCTGGGCCGGCTGCTTTTCGCTGAGCCGCACGCGCATGTGACTGCCGTCGACGGTAAACACGGCGCCCGTTTGGCCGTAAATTTCCATGTCCTTGCGCGCATACGGCCAGTTCCACGACGCCTGGATGACGCCCTCGGCCCCGGGGTAGTTCACGAGAATCGTGGCGTCGTCGTCCACTTTGGGGTACACCGCGGGCTTGAGCTGCCGCGTGACGGCCGTGACCGACGTGGGCCGGGCGCCGTGCATGAGCCACGTGAGCAGGTCGGCGCCGTAGCAGCCAAAATCGATGAGGGCCCCACCGCCGTTTTGCACCGGGTCCGTCAGCCAGTCCAGGAATTCCTTGTTCACGTTGATTTCCTGGGGCCCCTGGTGGCCGTCGTGCACCACCACTTTGCGGATTTCGCCGATGGCTTTTTCCTGATCCACCAGCTCGTAGGCCCGGCGGTTGGAGCCGTACCAGGTGGTTTCGTAGTTGGTGAGCAGGTGGATGTGGTGCTTCGTGGCCAGGGCGGCCATCTGGCGGGCGTGGTCCACGCTCACGGCCAGCGGCTTCTCCACCATCACGTGGATGCCGCGCGGCGCGCAGGCCTGCACCACGGCCAGGTGCTCGTAGATGCTGCCAAACGCCGTAACGGCTTCGGGCTTGGTTTTCTTCAACATCTCATCCAGCGAGCTGTACACCAGCTTCATACTGAACCCGTACTGCTTGGCCAGGCGCTCGGCCAGCGCCCGGTTGGGCTCGGCGATACCCACAATTTCAAGGTCGCCCCGCTTGGCGCGGCCCAGGATGCCGTGCACGTGGGCGTGGGTGAGGCCCGCCACGCCCACCCGCACGGGCCCGGCGGGCTTGGTTTGGGCCCCGGCGGGCGGGCTGGTGGTTAGCAAAAACAACAGGGAAAAGAGCGCAGCAAGGGTACGGAGCATGGGCTTAGGGCTTGGATGTTGGCGTGGAAAGGTAGCAGTATTTCGCGGCCACGCGGCCCCGCGCTGCTGCTGCTCCAACCCGGCCCCTGCCCTGGGGCCCTACGGGGCCGCCGTGCGGTACATCACGTCGGAGCGCAGCACATACTTCACGCCCTACGTCACTTCGCTGCCTTCGTGAAATAAGCTGTGCAGAAAAATGAGCGCCATGCCCTGCCGGGGCCGGATGCGCAGCCCCCGAAACGTGGTGTCGCCGCCCTGGAAGTTGTCGTTCAGGTACACCATGAACGTGAAGTAGCTCGCCTCGACCGCGTTGCGAACGTAGCTCTCGTCGAAATGCCCCCGGAACTGGTGGCCCCGCTGGTAGCGGTAGAACCGAAATAACTCGTTGAGGCCCAGGGCCTGGCTGTGGCCCAGTTGCGCGGGCACAAACGGCTGGGCTTTTTGCCACAGCGCCTGGGCCAAATCCTCGCTCGCGTGAAAAGCCCGGCTGTTGTTGCGAATGTCGGTGCGCACCCGGCTGCCGCCGGCGGTGTTCACTTTAGCCAACTCGTAGCCAATTTTTTCGCTCAGCACAATGTTCTCTAGGCATTCCGGCCGGGTCATAAAATCCTCAACGGTGAAGATGTTATCCGTTAACTGCGTGTATTTCATGGCGCAAAATAACTACCGTCCACCGCACGGTCTGCCCGCGGGGCCCCCGAATAATTGCGCCCGCAGCGAATCAATATTCAGAGGATTCAAGCTTAACTTTGCAATTCAAAGTTCTTTTATAATATGAGTACGACTTATTTCGTGGCCCCCGGCTCCATCGTGCGCCGCATCTGGGGCACGGCCGATACGGTGCTGTTCATCTTCGCCGGGGCCGCGGCCGAATTTGCCCTCAACCAGGCCGTGGACTGGCTATACTTCACCGGGCGGCTGCCGGCCGACCCGCTGGGCCGCTTGTTTTCGACGGTGGACTACGCCCGCCGCATCGTGTTTGCCGACCGCGCCGGGGCAGAGCGGGCCATTGACGCCATGGCTGCCATCCACGCGGCGGTGGAGGCCAAGCGCGGCCGGCCCATCCCCGCCGGGGCCTACCGCGACGTGCTGTTCCTACTCATCGCCTACTCCATCCGGGCCTTCGAGGTGCTGGAGCGCCCCCTCACGGGCCCCGAGCGCGAGGAAATTGTGGCCGTGTTTTGCCGCGTGGGCCAGCGCATGGGCATCCCCGAGCTGCCCACGGGCTACGCCGCGTGGCAGGCCGCCCGGGCCCAGCACCTGGCCGCGCACCTCGTGCCCAGCCCCTACACCGCGGACCTGTACCGCCAGTACCGCCGCCACTTGGGGCCCCTGCGCTACCCGCTGCTGCTGGAGCGCCCCTCACGGGCCCCGAGCGCGAGGAAATTGTGGCCGTGTTTGCCGCGTGGCCAGCGCATGGGCATCCCCCGAGCTGCCCACGGGCTACGCCGCGTGGCAGGCCGCCCGGGCCCAGCACCTGGCCGCGCACCTCGTGCCCAGCCCCTACACCGCGGACCTGTACCG
>NZ_MDZA01000459.1 GCF_001816125.1 Hymenobacter coccineus
ACGCCGCGGCGCAGGGGCAGGCGGGCTGGGCCGGGCTGCTGGCGCTCACCAACGTGGGCTACAACCTCTACCCGATGTGGCTCCAGCAATACATTCGGGCGCGGCTGGCCGCGAGCGCGCCGCGGCGGGGGCCCCGGTAGGAGCTGCTAATTTCGAAAAGCGTTGGAAAGCACCTGATGAAATGATGTTGATCATCAGAAGAATTTCCGCTGCAGATACCACTCAACTGAATCAGTGAGTTGAGAAAAGCTTCCGCTGCGTACTTTCCAGCCATGAAAACACTTTTCCTCGGATTACTGCTAACGGCCGGCCTGCTGGGGCCCCGGCGGCGCGAGCCCAGCGTGGTGGCGACAAGTTCCAGCACGAATTGCAAATCACGCCGGCTACGGCCGCTTGGGGCTACTACGACGCGGCCGCGCCGCCGGTGCTGCGCATCAAGTCGGGCGATGCCGTGCGGGTGCATACGCTCATCACCTCCACCCCGGCGCGGCTGGAAGGGGCAGGCGTGGCCCTGGCGCAGGTCGAGCAGTCGCTGCGCGACATCACCACGCAAGTAACCAATAAGGGGCCCGGGGGGCACATCCTCACGGGGCCCATTTTTGTGGAAGGCGCTGAGCCCGGCGACGTGCTGGAGGTGCGCATCCAGCGCATCAACCTGGCCATTCCGTACGCCTACAACGCGTTTGGGGCCAAGAGCGGCTTCATCCCGGAGGATTTCCCGTATTCGAAAATGAAGATAATTCCGCTTGATGCGAAGCAGGGCGTGGCCCACTTCGCGCCGGGCATCGACGTGCCGCTGCGGCCGTTTTTTGGCAGCATGGGCGTGGCGCCGCCGGTGGCCGCGGGCCGCATCAACAGCGCGCCGCCCGGCATTCACGGCGGCAACCTCGACAACCGGGAGTTGGTGGCGGGCACCACGCTGTACCTGCCGGTGCACGTGCCCGGGGCCCTGTTTTTCGTGGGCGACGGCCACGCTGGCCAAGGCAACGGCGAGGTCGACATCACGGCCCTGGAAACCTCGCTCACTGGCACGCTCCAGTTCATTGTGCGCAAAGACCTGCACCTCAAGCTGCCCCGTGCCGAAACGCCCACCGCCTACATCAGCATGGGCTTGAACGAGGACCTGACGCTGGCCGCCAAAGACGCGGTGCGCGAGATGATTGACTTCCTGGTGGCCACCCGCGGCCTGAGCCGCGACGACGCCTACATGCTGGTGAGCGTGGCCGGTGACCTCGACGTGACGCAGGTGGTGGACGGCACCCGCGGGGCCCACGTGGTGCTGCCCAAAAGCATTTTTGGGAAGAAATAGGGGCTCCGGGCCGGTGCGGTACCGCGTTGCCTCCCCCACGTTCGGAACGCTGGGAGGGCAGTGCCGCCGCCGGTGGGGTGTAGTTGGATAAGTGAAAAGTGCAGCAGCTTCACCGGCCGTTTACTTGCTGGTGCGTATGTTTGAGGCGTAAACTTTAGGGGTGCCCCGCCACGCGGGGCTGAGACAATACCCTTGGAACCTGATGCGGATAATGCCGCCGAAGGGAAAAGTACTGGTCCGCACGCGGCCGCCTCATGGGCGCGCCGTGGCCGGCACCCACTATTGTTTGCGGCTTGCATTGTCCCAACTAATCAACTAGTTGCATGGTCTGCTACGTAAACAATTTGCCCCACGAAGCCGCCGAGCAGCAGCCGCTGCAGGAGCTGCTGGCGGCCCTGGGGCTGGCCCAGCCGCGCGGCCTCGCCGTGGCCCTGAACGATGCCGTGGTGCCCCGCGCCGAGTGGGCCACCCGCGCCGTGCAGCCCCACGACCGCCTTACCATCATCCGCGCCACCCAAGGGGGCTAGGCGGGTGCCGGCTCCTTCCTTCCCATTTTTCTGATGAAGCAAAAAGACCAGGCCCCCCAGCAGACGCTGGTGGCGCGCCAGCCCCTCACGGGCTCGCGCAAGATTTACGTGCCGGGGAAAATTCACCCCAGCATCCGGGTGGCGATGCGCGAAATCGCGCTGGCCGACACCGAGCGCCAGTTCGATTTCGGCTTCCCGTCGGAGCACAACGCGCCCGTGACGGTGTACGACACCAGCGGGCCCTACACCGACCCGAACGTCGAAATTGACCTGAAAAAAGGCTTGCCCCGCCTGCGCGAAAGCTGGATTCTGGACCGTGGCGACGTGGAGCAACTAGCCGGCACTACCTCCGACTACGGCCAGCAGCGCGCCGCCGATAACCGCCTGGACCACTTGCGCTTCGAGCACATCGCGGCCCCGCTGCGCGCTAAGGCCGGGGCCAACGTGAGCCAGATGCACTACGCCAAGCAGGGCCTCATCACGCCCGAGATGGAGTACATCGCCATCCGCGAAAACCAGCGGTTTGACGAGCTGCCGGCTGATGACCCGCTGCGGGTGCAGCACCGCGGCCACAGCTTCGGGGCCAACACGCCGGAGGGCCACATTACGGCCGAGTTTGTGCGCCAGGAAGTGGCTGCCGGGCGGGCCGTAATCCCCAGCAACATCAACCACCCGGAGAGCGAGCCGATGATCATCGGGCGCAACTTCCTAGTGAAAATCAACACCAATATCGGCAACTCGGCCGTTACCTCCTCCATTGAGGAAGAAGTAGATAAGGCCGTGTGGAGCTGCCGCTGGGGCGGCGACACGCTGATGGACCTGAGCACGGGCAAGAACATCCACGAAACCCGGGAGTGGATCATCCGCAACTGCCCGGTGCCGGTAGGTACCGTCCCCATTTACCAGGCCCTGGAGAAGGTGAACGGCAAGGCCGAGGACCTCACCTGGGAGCTGTTCCGCGACACGCTCATCGAGCAGGCCGAGCAGGGCGTGGACTACTTCACGATTCACGCGGGCGTGCTGCTGCGCTACGTGCCGATGACGGCCAAGCGCGTGACGGGCATCGTGTCGCGCGGGGGCTCCATCATGGCCAAGTGGTGTCTGGCGCACCATCAGGAAAGCTTTCTGTACACGCACTTCGAGGAAATCTGCGAGATCATGAAGGCCTACGACGTGGCCTTTTCGCTGGGCGACGGCCTGCGCCCCGGCTCCATTGCCGACGCCAACGACGAGGCGCAATTCGCGGAGCTGGAAACGCTGGGCGAGCTCACCAAAATTGCCTGGGCGCACGACGTGCAGGTGATGATTGAGGGCCCCGGCCACGTGCCCATGCACCTTATCAAAGAGAACATGGACAAGCAGTTGCGCGAGTGCCACGAGGCACCGTTCTACACCCTGGGGCCCCTAACCACGGACATTGCCCCGGGCTACGACCACATCACGTCGGCCATCGGCGCGGCCATGATTGGCTGGTTTGGCACGGCCATGCTTTGCTACGTGACGCCCAAGGAGCACCTGGGCCTGCCCAACAAGCAGGACGTGAAGGACGGCGTAATTGCTTACAAGATTGCCGCCCACGCCGCCGACCTCGCCAAGGGCCACCCGGGGGCCCAGTACCGCGACAACGCCCTGAGCAAAGCCCGCTTCGAGTTCCGCTGGGAAGACCAGTTCAACCTGAGCCTCGACCCCGACACGGCCCGCGAATACCACGACGAAACCCTGCCCGCCGAAGGCGCCAAAGTCGCGCACTTCTGCTCGATGTGCGGCCCCCACTTCTGCTCGATGAAAATCACCCAGGAAGTGCGCGACTACGCTGCCAAGCAAGACCTCACGGCCAGCGAAGTGCTGGCGAAAGGGCTGGTGGAGAAGTCGCGAGAGTTCGTGGCGAAAGGCAGCGAGCTATACCTGTAACCATCTGTCATGCTGAGCGTGCGAAGCATCTTATCACCGCTGAACGACTTATTCTAGCCTGATAAGATGCTTCGCACGCTCAGCATGACAGACGAGAGCCAAAGCGTTAAGTCTTATGCCTACCCTTCGCCCCTACGCCCTCACCATTGCCGGTTTCGACCCCAGTGCCGGCGCCGGCGTGCTGGCCGACGTGAAAACGCTGGAAGCCAGCGGCGTGTACGGGCTAGCCGCCTGCACCGCCCTCACGGTGCAAACCGACGTGGCGTTTGAGCGGGTGAATTGGGTGCCGCTGGTCGACATCCAGGCGCAAGTGCAGCCGCTGCTGGCGCGGTTTGAGGTCGGCTTCGTAAAGGTTGGCCTCATAGAAAGCCTGCCGCTGCTGCTGGAATTGTTGCAGTGGCTGAGGGCCCAAAATCCGCTGATTCAAGTCGTTTGGGACCCGGTGCTGAAGGCTACGGCAGGCTACGAGTTTCACCCACAACCCGATTCGCAGCTGCTAAAAGCCATTTGCCAGAACCTGGCGCTCATCACCCCCAACCGGCCCGAGGCCCTGCGCCTGTACCCCGCCGCCACGGCCGAAGCGGCCGCCGAAACGCTGGCTGCCCAGTGTCCGGTGCTGCTGAAGGGCGGGCACGCCGCCGGGGCCCTGGCCACCGACGTACTGCTGGCCGCCGGCCAACAGCACGTGTTTGGGGCCCCACGCCTGCCGCACGGCGCCAAGCACGGCAGCGGCTGCGTGCTGTCAGCGGCCGTGCTTGCCCGGCTGGCGCTGGGCGACGACCTGGCCGAAGCCTGTTGGGCCGGCAAGACCTACACCACCGCCTTCCTGGCCAGTACCGAAACGCTGCTGGGCTACCATTCGCTAAGTTAACAAGGTATGGAAATCAGCTATTTGCACTACATCACGACCAACGCGGAAGCGGCCGAGCTGGCTTGCCAGGGCGGAGTGCGCTGGGTGCAGCTGCGCATGAAGAATACGCCCGATGCCGAGTGGAAAGCCCGGGCGCTGGCCACTCAAGCCGTGTGCCGCCGCCACGGCGCCACGTTCATCGTCAACGACAACCCGCGGCTGGCCCAGGAAATCGGGGCCGACGGCGTGCACCTGGGCAAGCAGGACATGCCGCCCGCCGAGGCCCGGGCCCTGCTGGGGCCCCGGTTCATCATCGGCGGCACCGCCAACATGTTTGCGGATATCGAGCGGCTGGTGGCGGCCGGCGTCGATTACGTTGGGTTGGGGCCCTTCCGCTTCACCACCACCAAGGAAAAGCTGAGCCCAATTTTGGGCCTGGCGGGCTACGCCGATGTCCTGGCGCGGTGCCGGGCGGCTGGCTTCACGGTGCCGGTAATCGGCATTGGTGGCATTGCGCTGGCCGATGTGGGGGCCCTGCGGGCGACTGGCCTGCACGGGGTGGCCGTGTCGAGCGCCATCGGCGGGGCGGCCGCTCCGGCCGCGACGGCGGCGCTTTTTGTAGAAGAATTGACCAAGCCTTTGGCAGTAGAAACAGCATGAAAACCCAACCCCTCGTTATTGCTGGCCGCACGTTCGCATCGCGGCTCTTCACGGGCACCGGCAAGTTCAGTTCGTCGGCGCTGATGGAAGAGGCCCTGCTGGCTTCCGGCTCGGAGCTGGTGACGGTGGCCCTAAAGCGCGTGAACGTGGCCGATGCCGACGACGACATCCTGCGCCACCTTGGCCACCCGCAGTTCAGCCTGCTGCCCAACACTTCGGGCGTACGCACTGCCAAGGAAGCCGTGTTTGCCGCCCAGCTGGCGCGCGAGGCCCTGGAAACGAACTGGCTCAAGCTCGAAATTCATCCCGACCCCAAGTACCTGCTGCCCGACCCCGTCGAAACCCTGCGCGCCGCCGAGGAGCTGGTGAAGCTGGGCTTCGTGGTGCTGCCCTACGTGCACGCCGACCCGGTGCTGTGCAAGCGTCTGGAGGAAGCGGGCGTGGCCGCCGTGATGCCGCTGGGGGCCCCCATCGGCTCCAACAAAGGCTTGCTGACCCGAGAATTCTTAGAAATCATCATCGGCCAAAGCCGCGTGCCGGTGGTGGTGGACGCCGGCCTGGGGGCCCCTCGCACGCCGCCGCCGCCCTCGAAATGGGCGCCGACGCGGTGCTGGTGAACACGGCCATTGCCGTGGCCGGGCAACCCGTGGCCATGGCGCAGGCCTTCCGGCTGGCCGTGGAAGCCGGGCGCCTGGCCTACGAAGCGCGGCTCGCGGCGCCGGCGGCCCAGGCTGTGGCCAGTTCGCCGCTCACCGCATTTTTAGATTAAAGCCCCGCAACCATGAGCTTCCGCCCCATTTTTGAATCCCATCCGTGGGACGATGTGAAGGCCAGCATCTACGCCAAAACCGGGGCCGACGTGGAGCGGGCCCTGGCCGCGCCGCGCCGCACGCTGGACGATTTCAGGGCCCTGATTTCGCCCGCGGCGGCGCCTTATCTGGAGCAGATGGCGCAGCTCAGCCAGCAGCGCACGCGCCAGCGGTTCGGCCACACCGTGCAGCTATACGTGCCGCTGTACCTGAGCAACGAGTGCCAGAACATCTGCACGTACTGCGGCTTTAGCCTGGACAATAAAATAGCTCGGCGTACCCTCAGCAGCGTGGAAATGCTGGCCGAAGCCGCCGTGCTCAAGGGCTGGGGCTACGAGCACGTGCTGCTGGTGACCGGCGAAGCCAACCAGACGGTGGGCGTCGATTACCTCGAAAAAGCGCTGCGCACGCTGCGCCCGCACTTCGCCCATTTATCTATGGAAGTGCAGCCGCTGGACCAGGAGGACTACGAGCGGCTCATTCCCGAAGGGCTGAACACGGTGCTGGTGTACCAGGAAACCTACCACCAGGACGACTACAAAAAGCACCACCCAAAGGGCAAAAAATCGAACTTCCATTACCGACTCGACACGCCCGACCGGCTGGGGCGGGCCGGTATCCACAAGATGGGGTTGGGCGTATTGATTGGGCTGGAAGACTGGCGCACCGACTGCTTCTACGCTGCACTGCACCTTGATTACCTGGAGCGTACGTATTGGCAAACCAAGTACAGCCTGTCGTTTCCGCGGCTGCGGCCGGCCGAAGGCATGCTGCAACCCAAGGTGGAAATGAGCGACCGGGAATTGGTGCAGCTCATCTGCGCCTACCGGCTGCTGAGCGACGAAGTGGAGCTCTCGCTTTCGACGCGCGAAAACCCAACCTTCCGCGACCATGTTGTGCAGCTAGGCATCACCAGCCTCAGTGCCGGCTCCAAAACCAACCCCGGCGGCTACGCCGTGGCCCCGGAGTCGCTGGAGCAGTTCGAGATTTCCGACGAGCGCAGCCCGGCCGCCATTGCGGCCATGCTGCGCCGCCAGGGCCTCGAACCCGTCTGGAAAGACTGGGATGCCACCCTCACCGCCCTCGCCCGATGACCTCTTCTGCCCCCACCGAAACGCTCTCCGCCGCCGAAACCCACCGCTACAGCCGCCACCTGCTGCTGCCCGAAATCGGCACGGCCGGCCAGCTCAAGCTAAAGGCTGCCAAGGTGTTGGTGGTGGGCTGCGGGGGTCTGGGCTGCCCGGTGCTGCAATACCTGGCCGCCGCCGGCGTGGGCACCCTGGGCCTGCTTGACTTCGACACCGTGGACGAGAGCAACCTCCAGCGCCAGGTGCTGTACGCCACCGCCGACGTGGGCCAGCCCAAGGCCCTGGCCGCCGCCGCCCGCCTGGGGGCCCAAAACCCGTTCATCCACTTGGTGCCGCACCAGTTTGCCCTCACCACCGCCAACGCGCTGGACCTGCTGGCCGGCTACGACTTGGTGGTGGACTGCTCGGATAATTTCGCCACCCGCTACCTCGTGAATGACGCCTGCGTGGTGCTGGGCAAGCCGCTGGTGTACGGGGCCATCTTCAAGTTTGACGGCCAGGTGTCGGTGTTCAACCACCAACAGGGGCCCACCTACCGCTGCCTCTACCCCGAACCACCGGCCCCCGGCGAGGCCCCCAGCTGTGCCGAAATAGGGGTGCTGGGCGTGCTGCCCGGCTTGGTAGGTACCTTGCAGGCCACCGAAGTGCTAAAGCTATTGACCGGCGTGGGCGAAGTGCTCAGCGGCCGGCTGCTGGTGATTGACGCCCTCGGGATGCGCTTCCAAACGCTACGCTTCCGCGCCGTGCCGGCCGAGCAGCAGCGCACGACGCTGGAAACTGACTACGCCGCCTTCTGTGGGGAGGCCCCGCCCACCGCGCCGCCCGCGCCCGAAATCAGCGCCGCCGAGCTGCGCGCCTGGCAGGCCAGCGGCCGGCCCCTGCAACTGCTCGACGTGCGCGAGCCCCACGAGCACGCCCAGCGCCACATCGGCGGCCGGCTGGTGCCGTTGGGCCAACTCGCCGGGGCCCTGGCCGAGCTGCCCGCCGACATGCCCACCGTGGTGCACTGCGCCAGCGGGGTGCGTAGCCAGCGCGCCGCCCGGCTGCTGCTGGAACACGGCTTCCACGAAGTGTATTCGCTACGCAATGGCCTGGCCGATTGCTGATTGTAGTATCCGAAAGGCAGCTACCGGGTCGGAATCTTGCCACACCGCGCCCAACACAGCCACGCCGGCAAAACCCATGTCGCGCACGGCGCTGAGGTTGGTTGCTTCGACGCCGCCCAAGGCCATTACCTGTGGCCGGTAGCTGCGCCGGGCCGCCCAGCGGGCCAGGGCCCCCGGTAAGGTGTCCAAGTCAAACGCCGCCCCGTAGCCGGGCTTGCTGAAGCTGGCGAAGACGGGGCTCAGGAATACGTAGTCGTAACGGCGGCGGTGCCGGGCTACCTCGGCCAGGCTGTGGAACGACGTGGACAACGTGAAGCCGCTGCCCGGCCGCCAGGGTGGGGGCCCCGCCGCCCGCCGCCCGGCCGTAAGGTGGGCCCCGCGCAAGCCGTAGCGCGGCACCAGCTCGTGGTGGCTGTGCAGCACGAGCTGGGAATGAAATGCTTGCGGAATGGCCTCGATGTAAGCCGCTAGCTCCTGGGCGGGGGCCCCCGGCTTGCGCAAGTGCAGCGTGGCTAGGCCCGCCGCCAGCAGGGCCCCCGCCACGCGGGGCTCGGCGGCCGCGATAGAAGGCGGCGTGATGACGAACAACTGCACAGCCGGTGGCTCAGAGGCGGAACTGGGCTCCCACGCGGATGCCGAAGTTGCGGGGCGCGGGCTCGCCGGGAACCGTACCCAGGGCGTCGCGGTAAGTGACGCGGTGAATGAAATCGATGCGCACGAACTTAAAAATGTTCTCGATGCCGTAGCCCACCTCCACGTAGGGCAGCCGGCCTAGGGTGGGCGGGGTTTGGGGCTGGCCCTGGGCGTCGAGCGGCTGCCGCTGGTTCACGGCGCTGAGGCCGCCGTACAGGGCGTTGGCAGTGGCCACCAGGCGCCAGTTCAGGCTCCGGATGCCGGGGATGGCGTTGAGGAAAATGCCTTCGAAGTGGTGGTCGAGCCGCAAGGACACCGAGCGGTCGGTGACGAACTCGAAGTAGTTCATTAGGTTGAAGGCGTTGGCGTTGTAGAACGGCGTTTGGTTGCCGAGCGGAATCTTGAGGAACAGCGCCGGCAGGCGGTCGGGGGTGTAGCTGCCCTCGAGGCGGTAGTTGAGGCGGCCCAAGTGCCCCGCCGACACGCTGTGGTTCACGAGCAGGTTGAACTTCTGGTACGCGTTGCCGCCGGTGCCGGCAAACAGGTCGCGGGCCCCCATTGTGTAGCGAAACGTGAACACCGGCCACCGCTTGAGGCCGATGGCGCGGCGGTGGTTTTCCGACTGCACCAGGTTCTCGTCGGGTGCGTAGCGCGACTCAAACACGATTTCCGAGAGCGTGATGTCGGGCACCACCCGGTCGTCGCGTCGCAGCACGAAGTCGTTGAGCAGCTTAATGTTCTGCTCGCGCACCGTCACCGTTTGGGTGAAGCCGTGAAACAAGTCGCGCTGCACCGACCCCGAAAACAGGTCGCGCAAAACGGGCTTGCCCTCGCTGAACCGGCCCCAGCGCGAGGCCGCCACAAACAGGTTGTTGTCGGGCAAAAAGTCGTTGTCGAGCAGGGCGGCCTGCTCCACGTCGTGCCGAAACTCGCCGCTTAACACCGTCCAGTGGCGGCGCTCGGCGATGTAGGCGCTCTTCAGGCCGTACTTCACCCGGCCGTCGCGCGTGCCGTAAGCCACGTAGGCCTGCGTCACGGTGTTGCGGCTGATGGCCGGCGTGGTGCGGAAGCCCAGCCGGAAGCGGTTGCCTTCGTAGTCGTTGTGGGCGTAGGTGTTGATGATGGGGCCCAGCTCGAAGTTACCCACGCGCTTGTAGCCGTTCACCACCAAGTCGATGAGGTCCAGGGTGCTGCGCACCGACGGCAGCTCGCGGGCCGAATCGAGCACGGCAAAGGTTTGCCGCTCGCTCAGGTTCAGTGTATCGGGCCGGTGCTGGTCGAAGTAGCCATCACCGGCCTTGGCCTGCCCGCTGATGAGGCCCAGGCCCGCGCGCCCTTCGGTCGGCTCCATGATGGTGGACACAATGGGCACGTCGTAAAAATTGCCCTCGTGCAGCTGGTTGCGCACCACATTACTGGCCACCGTGGTGAAGCGCACGCGCATGGCGGCCTGCTTGTCGTAGGGCCGCAGGCCCACCACCAGCTTGGTGCGGGCGGGCAGCCCGGGCCCGTCGGCGGGCGGCGTCAACTCCTGAAAAATGCGCAAGTCGCTCACGAAGTTGATGTTGGCGTCCTTGTTGGCCGTCAGGTCCACGCGCCGCAGGGCATAGCCGGTTTTGGTAACCCAGATGGTGCCTTGAAAGGCCAGGTCGTGGCTGCGCTTGGGGCTTACCGCCAGCTTGTAGCACTCGTCCTGCCCCACCAGCACCGAGTCTACCAACTCGTAGTTGTACGTAACGCGGCCGCCCTCGGCAATGGGCGAGATAAAGTCCTTGCCCAGAATATTTTGCCAGTTCGGATAGAAGTCAAAGTTCTGAAAGTTTGAGCCCAGCATCTGCGACAGGATGGAGCCCTCGCGGGGCCCCGCGCCGCGCATCTGCTTGTGCTGGATGTCCTCGCGGCGGCGCAGGGGCCCGTAGCGCTGGTACACGCGCGAGCCCACCTCGGAGGCAAACAGCGGCAGGGGCGCATCAGGGTCGGAGGCGGCGGCGGCGCCCTGGCGCACGGCCAGCGCCCGAATGTCGCGCACCACCTTGCGCTTGGCCAGCGCGGGCGGCAAGTCGGTCAGGCTCACCTCAATGCGGTTGTAGGCGTCGTACTCGGCGGCGCTCAAGGCCCCGCGCTCGTTTTGGGGCTTGTGCTTCTGCACCTCGCGCAGGATGCGGAAGGCCGGGTTCTCGCCGGGCCGCACCACCACTTCGGTCAGGGCCACGCCGCCGCCTTTTTTCAGGCGCAGCAGCACAGCCTGCTCGGCCTCGTCGGTGAGCTTGCGCCGGGCCGTGAGGAAACCCAGGGCCGAAGCCGCCAACGAATCGGCGGGGCTGTCCAGTACCAGTTTAAACTTGCCGTCCACATCGGCCGTGGCCCCGATGCTCGTGCGCGGCACAAACACGGACGCAAACGGCACGGGTTCGCCCGTGGCGGCCTCCACCACCTGCCCACGCAATATAATTCGCTGGGCCGCCGCTGGCAGCGCCAGCAGGCACCCCAGCAGCAGCGAAGCTAAAAACTTCATAGAAAGGACAGTTGGCCCCAGCGAAGTGTGCCGGCGGGTACGCAAGTTACGCAAAGTCCCTGCCGGCCCAAGTGGTTCCGCCGCCGCCCGAATATATTTTTCCGGGCCCCGGCCCGGGGCCCCCAGCAGTGCGCCGCCCGGCCCTAGCTGGCCTGGAGCTGGCCGGCAAAATCGGCCATCACGCCATCGATGGACAGGTGCTCCTCGGCGTAGCGGCGGGCATTGCGGGCGGTGGCGGTGTGGTCGTGGGCAAAGGCGTCGGCCAAGCCGGCGTTCAGGGCGGCCTGGTTTTCGGCTTCTACCAGAATGCCCATCTCGTGCTGCTGCACCAGCGCGTGCATGCCCGAGCCGGGGTTGGAGGTAATGAGCGCCACGCCGCCCACGGCCAGCACCGTGGTCAGCTTGGAGGGCATCACCAAATCGCCGGCGTTGGCCTTTTGGATGACCAAGTGCACATCGGCGATGTTGAGGAAATCGTTGAATTTCTCGAACGGCTGCAACGGCAGGAACACCACGTTGGGCACGGCCAGTTCCTGGGCCAGGGCCATCAGCTTTTCCTTGTAGGGCCCCGAGCCGCAGATGACGAACTTCACGCGGGGCTGGTCGCGGAAGGCCACGGCGGCGTGCAAAATGGCCTCCAGGCCCTGCTTTTCGCCAATGGCGCCCGAGTACAAAGCGATGCAATCGGTGGGCTCGAAGCCGAATTCGGTCTTCAGCCGGCCGCGGTCGGCCACGGGGTAAAACTTGGCTGTGTCGGTCCAGTTCGGGAACATGGCCACGGGCCGCGTCGTCTTTTCCTGGATTTTGGCCACCATGCCCTCGCCCACGCTGGTCACCAGGTCGCTGCGGCTAAAAATGAAGCGCTCCAGGCCAAACAGCAAGCCGATGGCCTTTTTCGACTTGATCATACCCAGGTCGCGGGCCGCCTCAATTTGCAGGTCCTGAATGTGGTAGGCCAGCCGCCCGCCGCGAATGGTTTTGTAGAGCACGCCCAGCAGCCCGAACTGAAACGACGGCGCCACGGCCACCACGTAATCGAACCGGGGCCCCACCGCCAGCCGCAGCACCTGAAAAAAAGCGGAGAGCGAAAACGAAAAGTCAAGCAGCATGCGCTTGAGGCCGGTGGGCTTGGCCGGCACGTACATCGGGCAGCGGTACACCGTCACGGCGGCGCCGGGGCCCAGTTGCTCGGTTTCTTTCTGGTACCAGAAGCGGCGCTTGCGGTAGGGGGCCTGCACCGCCCAATACGGGTAGTACGGGTAGGCCGTCACCACGGTGCAGTCGTAGCCGTTCCGGGCCAGCCAGGCCATCATCTCGCCGCTGTACTTGCCGATGCCCGTGGGCTCGGGGGCGTAGTTATAGCCAATCAACAGCACACGTTTCCTCGTCATAATATTAACTATCGCTCACAAATAGAAAGGCAAAATTACCTCAGGCCGGCTGCATCCGCCGCTCGCGCACAAAAACGGCGGGGTTGCCGGCGTAGATGCCCCAGGCCTCCAGCGGCTTGGTGGCCACCGAGCCCACCGTGAGGATGGCGTGCGCGCCGCACACCACGCCGGGGCACACCACCGATTGGGCCCCCACCCACACGCCGTCCTCCAGCCGGATTTCCCCCAGCCGGTACGGGAAGCTGGGCACCGTGTAGTCGTGGTTGCCGGTGAGCAGCAGGGCCCCCTGCGACACGCTCACGTGGCTGCCGATGGCCACGTCGGCCAGGTTATCGATCCACACCGACTCGCCCAGCCAGCAGTGGTCGCCGATGGTGAGCCGCCAGGGGTTTTTGATGCGCACCTTGGGCTTGATGACCAGCCCCACGCCCACCCGGGCCCCAAACAGGCGCAACAGCCAGGTTTTGAAGCCGTAGGGCCACGGAAAGGCACTGGCAAACACGTAGTAGTTCACGAAGTACCACACCAGCACCTTGAGCCGGGGCCCCGCGCGGTAGTCGCCCGGGTCAAATTTGGAAAGGTCAGTTGTCATATTAATAAATTGCCAAGGCAAGTCCGGACGCTATTTCTGCAACAGCAGGCGGTAAATTTTGCGAAATAATACTTCCCAGAGAATAATGCCCACCAGGGCCCCCGTGCTGTTCAGAATAACGTCGTCGATGTCGGGAATCCCAATCTCCAGCACGTACTGCGCGCACTCGATGAGCACGCTCGCCCCCACGCCAATGGCCAGCAGCCAGCGCCACCGCCGAAAGCCCGTGGCAGCGGCTACCAGGGGCCCCAGGGGTACAAACAGGGCAATGTTGCCAAAAATATTGCTCCAGTAATTCCACTGGCCGATTTGCGAAACATACCGGTAGTCGCGCATGGTGTTTGCCAGCGGCATCAAGTTCACCAAATGCGGCGACCATACGATGTTTTGGCGGCGGCGTGCGAAGAACACGATGTACACGGCGGCGCTGATGTAAATGACCAGGGCCAGCCAGGTGAGCAATTTAATTAGGGGCCTGGTGGTGCGCGAAGTGGCTTGCATGAAAACGGGTTGGTGCAGTGAAATGAGCAGCAAAATGGCGCTGCTCTAAGCCTGCAATGCAGCCAATAACCGGTCGGTGGCGGGGCCAACGGCAAAATAACGCTCGAAGCTGGCGCGGGCCCGCTGGCTCATGGCCTCCTGCTCTTCGGGCGGCAGCTGCGCCCAGCGCGCCAGCAGGCTGCGGGTCCCAGCGGGCGTGTCGTCTGCTACAAACCCGGCCCCCGCGGCCTCAATTTCACGCCAGATATTAATCTGGTTGGAAATAAGCACGGGTTTGCCGCAGGCCAAGGCTTCCACCACGGCAATGCCGAAGTTTTCCTGGTGGCTGGGCAGCACGAAGGCCGCCGCTCCGTAAAACGCGCCCCACTTGGCCGCGCCGGTCAGCATGCCCGGAAACGCCACCGCGCCGCCGGGGCCCCGCGGCCAGGCTGCGCACGGCCTGGCCGTAGGCGGTGTCGAGGCCGGGGCCCGCCACTACGAGCGGCGGCCCGCCGGGGCCCGCCGCGCCTTCCACGTAGGCATTCACGAGCAAGTCAATCCCCTTTTTCTCATGTATACGACTGATAAACAGCAGATAAGGTTGTTCAGCCGCGGCCGGCAAGGCTTCGGCTAGGGCAGTGCGCATGGCGGGAGCAAAGGCCGGCGGCTCTTCCACTCCCAGGCCCACCACCAGCTCGCGCTGGGGCCGGTAGGGCCGGAACGGCTCGCGGGCCAGCCGGCATTCTTCCTCGCACGTAAAAAGCACGCCCGTGGCCTCGTTAATTACGGCGCCCTCCAATAGCTTCCAGTACAGCCAGTTGCGCGCGGCCTTGAGCCGTCGCCCCGGGGCCCGTTGGAAGTACGGGTCGAGCATGCCATGCGGCATCACATACAAACGCGTCTTGCTATTGCCCCGGCGGAGCCAGGCTTTGCAGGCCGCGTAGCTGGTGGATAGCCACAAACCATGCACAATGATGGCGTCAAACCGGCTGATGTTGGCGTCCAGCCAAGGCATAAGGCGCGGGCTGTAGGCCCAGGGCCCCTTCCCCGGCCCCAGCGCGTGCAGGGTAAAGGACGCTGCGGCTACGTAGGCCGCTGCGGGGTCATCAAGGCTCGCTACTTCGCTGTGTACCCCGCGGCTGTCCAAGCCCACAATCATGGTGCGTACAGCCTGGCACACCCCGCCCGCTTGCGGGTCCATGCTGGCGGTAACGTGTAATATATTCATGAGTAATAAAATAGGGCAGGTTTAGGTCAAATCATGAATAATGATGCCCAAATAATAGTATTAATTAAATGCGTTTGCCTCTCAAATCTATTAATTAAAATAGTAATTATTTAAAGCAAATAATTAGGCAGCAATGCCTTTCCAAGTCTCAAAATGGCTTCGCAAAAAGCCATTCAAGTAAGAAGCTAGGAAGGCCGGTTGAGCAAAAAAGCTGTTTGGAAAGACAAAATAACGCCATATCGGGCACAAACGAAGCGCATGGCCTGGGCCCCCACACAACTCGCCCCCGGCAGAGCCTCCCGCGGTGTGCAACCAAAACAGGCCATCCCGGGGCATTCCAAGGGGTTCTTGGGCCTGTTCAATGTCAGTTAGCGTTTTAGAATTAATCGCTAAAATGAGGCATCAAAATGTGACTACTGCTGCAATTGAGCCAAAAGTGAACGGTAGAGAATAAAAAATCAGGCTTCGCATCTTTTTAACTCCCCGAATTAATTTAAATAATCTCTGTTCAACGGGCACCAGGCCCCTGGCGCTGCATCGCTACCCGTTGGAGGAGGAGCTTCCCTAGCCACCGGTTGCCGGCGCAACAGGCGGCTTGTCAACATCAACAGCAGCAGAATTGCAGATCGCAGCGCGGCCCTTTTTTAAGACCTAGGTGCCGGCTGCGGCAGGGCCCCCATCCACCGCAAAGGCACAGGGGTAACCCGTGTTAGTGATTAGAGCGAGGCATTCCGGCCACTGGGCGCGGCGTGTGTCGGTGGCCTGCGTGGTGTACTGTACCCGAATGAAGTGCTCGGCCCGGCTCGGCAAAGTGCGCGCCATTGATGCATCGCGGGTAGCAAACCCAAGTTGCGGACTACAGCGGGCATGAAAAAGTCTGTTCGGCAAGAACAGGCTATGTTTGAAGTATTCGGCCCCTTCAACTCCTGCCACCCATGCGTCAACAGACCATTGCAATGTACTGCTTCCTCGATGGTTTGCTTACCCTGACCCGCCCAAGGTGGGCGCGTCCGGCCGACCCGTGCTGCCGGCTGAGCGACGCGCAGGTGCTGACCACAGCGCTGGTAGCCGCCCGCTTTTTCGGCGGTAACCTGGTGGTAGCCAAGCACTACATGGAGCAACACTGGGGCCAGAACCGGCTGGATAAGAGCGGCTTTACCCGTCGCTTGCATGCGCTTACCGACACGCTCCTTTCCCTTTTCGCCACCTTCGGCGCCTTGCTCAAGGACGTGCACCTGGAAGCCCGCTACGTGCTCGACTCCTTTCCCGGTGGCCGCCTGTCATAACACGCGTATCCCGCGCTGCAAGCTGCTGACCGGCAAGGCCTACCATGGCCGCTGCGCCCGTAAGCGCAGCGGGTTGTACGGCCGGAAGGCCCAGGTCGTGGCCACCAGTGACGGGACGCCCGTCGAGTTTCCCCCCCCATGCCGGAGCGAAGTCGGAGCAAACCGGTCAGCGTGGCCTGCCGCTGGACCTCCCCCCGGGCAGTGTGCGCTATACGGATGCCGGCGACACGGACTACGTGGCGGAAGACTTGTTTAACGAGGCCAGCGGTGGCCAGCAGCAAACGGCCCGCCGCAAAAACAGTAAACGACCGCATCAGCCAACGCAAGTCTTTTTGCTTCAGTATTTCCGCAAAGGCATTGAAACGTGCTTTAGTCAGCTCAGGGGCCCGTTTTCCCAAGCGGATTCATGCCGTAACGGCCGCGGGGGTTGCCCTGAAAATCGCCCTCTTCATTTTTGCCCACACTTTACACCAAGCCGGCTTATAGCCCGCAACTTGGGTTTGCTAGATAAAACGAGGCGCTGGCCTCGCCCCAGCCGTCGCGTTGCCGGGGTGAGGCCAGCGCCAACTGGGGCGAGGCCTTGCATTAGATACGCTGCGGCCTTCCGTGAGCCTCTGTGATAGGCAATTGCAACCGCAACCAGTGTTTATAAAAGTATTGCTCCGTGCCCTGCACAGCAGCTGTATACACTAACTCTTGCTTCTGCTCAACAGACGCAGGATAAAGAGCAGTGCAGTGTATTAGAAAGCGTTGTCGTGGCCCTTAACAGCTTGCAAAACGGTCATTACCACAATTTTCAAATCGAGCAAAAGTGACCAGTTTTTGATGTACCAGATATCTACTTTTACCCGTTTGGCCATCGCAATTACTTCCTTTGTTTCCCCGCGGAAACCACGCACCTGTGCCAAGCCCGTGATGCCCGGTGTGACAGTGTGGCGTTGCATGAAGTTGTTGACTACCTGTGCGTACTCTTCCGTGTGCTTGAGCATGTGAGGCCGGGGCCCCACGATAGACATTTCGCCCAGCAAAACATTCAGGAATTGAGGCAGTTCATCAATGTTCGTTTTGCGAATGATGGCTCCCACGCGGGTAATGCGGGCATCGCCCCGGCTGGCTTGCTTCTGGTTTGCCTCGGCATTCACGTGCATGCTCCTGAACTTGAAGCAGTAGAAAGGCTTGTTGTCCTTGCCGGTGCGCAGCTGCTTGAAGAACACGGGCCCTTTCGACTCCATCCGGATGATTAGCGCCACCAAAGGAATGAGCCAGCTAAGCAACAGCAATGCTACTAGTGAGGCAAATAAGATATCGAATACTCTTTTAGCCGAGAAGGGACTCGCCTGTTGGAAGGTGCTGCGTTGCACATTCTGGGCTCCAGCAGCATAATCATTTGCGGTAATTGGAAAATTGTATTCCATGGGTTAATTTATTTGTGTAAACCTATGATTGTTAAATTGTTGTCTATAGCTATTGGTCGGAAGCGTATTTGTAAATAGTGCGTGTGCTTAAAAAAGCGGTAGGTAGTGTTTGTCGAATTGCCATGTGAAGCCGTGCTACAAGTTTGGCTGTAACTTCTTATGTTATTATATTTTTCTTATTCAAACTATGATTAATGCAATTGTTCTTCTGCGCCGAGACATATCCGATGCCTTAGCGCCTATAACAAATATAGTGTATGCTAGTCTTATGCCAAGTAAATAATGTATTATCCCTGTTTGTTGATAAAATGGTTGTTAGAATAGCCATACTGAAAATAGGACTTCAGTAGGTAGGGATAGACAACGGACGAGCTGTGCCTGCACTTGATTTCGATGGATATGAAGGATTGGAGCAGATTGCTAAAATTGATAAATAACTGATTACAAAATATATAGATTGAATCATCGGTTCGGGTATTGCTTCATGCTAACGATTGCGATAATCGTTAGCATGTTTTTATCAATGAATGATTTTGGCAAGGAATATTTGCTGTTATCCAATGCATGTTGTCCAAATCCAGGATTTGATAAATAAGACATTTTAATTTTTACTTTATAAAGTGATACATCATAATCTGGTAATTTTACAGAACTAATACGATTTATCATATCACTTTAGAAAGGAGGCCCGATTTGGGCTTCTTCTATCCGGTGCTGTGCTGTTGTTGCGGAGCATGAATTAATCCAGCTTTTTACGAATCGTTAGCCGTTCATAAATCAGAATTATTACTAATTATAATTATTGCAAAACCAGAAATGTAAGCTAGCACGCATGCATATACACATACCTGTAGAGATGGTAAATGCTAGGCTTTGTCGCTAACATCAGGGTCAAAAGCGGCACTAATACAGTCTGGTTGCTATCTGTGCTGTTTTTGGCCAAGGTGCATTAGTCACCATGCTTGCGAACACACAATGCTGCGCGCATATCTGGTAGCAACCAGGTTGGGAGGGAGGTATTTCCGTTTGCACCAGCGGTTCCTGCTGTGTATTGTAGTGTTAGCCGCCCCAATCTGAGTAACCGGGATCTGCTCCGCACGGCCGCGCTATCTCGCAATTGAATGATGCGCCCCGTGAGAGTGCTGCTTACCCCCTGGCTGGACGGTTTACTGGTTTTGAGAGCACAGCTGGTGCTTTCTAAAACGCCACGAACTAAGAAGCTACGCACTAAGAGGGAGTAGGATAAATTAATTGCTGTGTTTAGGCGGCGGCCCATTGGCCAGTCGTCGGAGCATCAGGTGACAAAAACAGGCTTTTATAACTGCTCCACTCGCACGCGGATTGGTTTCATCGTCGCGGCCCGCCACGCGGCGGTACGTACTCAGCCAGCCGCAGGGGCGTTCCACGGCCCAGCGCCGGGGCAGTACCGGGGCAGCACCGCGGATCCCTTGGCGCCGGCCGGGGCCCGGATGCCCTCCACGCGCAGGCCCAGCGCGGCGGCAGCCGTGGCCGCCAGCGGTCCCCGGTAGCGGGCGTCGGCCCAACGCAGCTGCAACTGCGGGGCGCTGGCCCTGGCCGCGGCCAGCACCGGGGCCGCGCCCACAGGGTTTTGCACGCCAGCTGCCTGCACGAGCACGGCGAGCGGCAGGCCTTGGGCATCAACGGGAATCAACGGCGCTAGGGCGCTAGGGCGCTTACGGACAGCTACTTGCTTGCCGGCGTCGCAGCCGTGACAGCCCCCCGTTTACCGCCTGTGCGCACGGACTGCGAGTCGATGGCACCCGCCCTCGGTTCGGCCTCCCGGGTGAGTCGGCGCAGCTGCTGACGCCGCCCCGTGAGCAGGTGGTCCCAGGTGCCGTCCGCGCGCCAGGCCGCGAATTATTTGCAGACCGTGCGCCAGGGGGCTACACGGGGCAGCAGATGCCAGGCGCTGCCGGCCCGCAACTGGCAGAAAACAGCGTTGAGTAACGCCCGTTTACTAAGCAGTGGGGGCCGACCTGGACCGCTAGTGCGCACACAAGGCTCAACCAGTTGCCATTGGGCATCCGTTAAATCGGTCGCACAAGCAGCGCGAAACATAGACCAGATTTACACAACGCTTTTATTTCCCTACTCCCTCTAAGAAGCTACGCACTAAGAAACTACGTGCTCTTTTGATGTGCTCCTGTTGTGCTCATAACTATTTGTATGTCTGGTTTAATGCGCCGTGCTTGCGCTAACCGCGCCGCTACTCGCTCAGCATGGATTGAAGGTGCAAGCAACTGGTTAGGCAGGTCAGATAATGGTTGAATAACTGCCGCCCACCGGACAGGTTTTTTGCTGCCGTGATAAGGGAGGAAATGCGCGCTCTGGCTCCGCTTTCGCCTAGCCACCTGGGCATGAATTAAGATTTTTTTTAGAACACTCAGTCAGGATTTGCGCTGAAACAGATGCTCCGTGCTTTGGCCGCCCTGAGTATCCAGTTTTGACAGTAGCCTAGATGCCTAATATGAATGAGAAATACCAAAATTATTATTTAAAAATTTCAAGATTATTGGCTTTAAACTATGTTTTTTCTCATAAAAAATTGTTTGAGTATATGTGGAATCGTATATTCGTTCTGCGAAATACCCCTTGTCGAATCTGAAAGTAGTCGAGCTGATATAAGCTCGAGATTAGTTTTAAATTTTGGCAATAGGATAATTATAGGAGGTGGATTTTTGGCGATGTAGACCACTGTTAATCACTAAGCCAAATAGCATCGATATCAAGAAAACGCTACTTACTAATTCCTGAAAAATTGATAAGGGCGAAATATATATTTATTCTCATACAAATGCAGGAATTAAAAGGGCGCTTATAACTGCTGCCATAGTACTGTAATGGCAGATGCTGCGGGCGGGAGTATTTAAAACAAGAGGGACAGCCGCAATCTCAATGGCTGAATAATTGTATGACTTATCTATGTAAAGTCTTGTTTTTCAAGATGTTGCATCAATCTATTGCGGGAAGGTGGTATCAGTGCATTTTACGGCATGCTTGGCCAAGCACAGATTGAAAAATTTGGGGCATTTGCTTAATAGGGAAGAAGGAAATAATTGAAGAATACAGATTGAAGAATACAGAGAGAAATAAACTACATAGAACGCTATCTGCGTAAAATAATATGAAATACAAGCTTTACCGGAGTAATGAGTGGTTTTGGAAGGTCGTATTTGCGAGCTTCTTTTTTGGGATGAACCTGCCAGTTGATGCACTGGCGCAGGGCGCGCCGGTTTATCGGCTCAACGCCGGGGCCCCCAGGTGACGAATTCCATTGGGACTTTTGCGGCGGACAAATCCTTTGCCGGGGGCACGCCTAATACGGGGAACGGGGCCATCGCCGGCACGGCCAACGGGGCGATGTACCAGAGCGAGCGGGCGGGCGGGTCGTTCGGCTACGCTTTGCCGGTGAGCAACGGCAAGTACACGGTGGTGCTGCACTTCGCCGAGACGTACTGGACGGCGGCGGGGCAGCGGGTGTTCGACGTGGCGGCGGAGGGCACCAAGGTGCTCACGCGCTACGACATTGTGAAGAAGGTGGGGCCCCTGACGGCGACGAGCGAGTCGTTCGCCGTGACGGTTTCGGACAACGTGCTGAACCTGGACTTCTCGGCCCTGTTCAGCGCCGGGGGCGTGGACCAGGCCAAGGTGTCGGCCATTGAGGTGCTGCCCGGCACGGCCTGCCCGGGCACGGCGGCACCCACGGTTGCAGGGCCCCTTGCGTATTGCACCGGCGCCACCGCCCCGGCACTTAGTGCCAGCGTAACGGTGGCTGCGGGAGCCACGCTGGTTCTCTATAACGCGGCCACTGGCGGCACGGCATTGGCGGCTAATTTCGCTCCGCCCACCACGGCCGTGGGCAGCATAACCTACTACGCGGCCCAGGTAGCTGGCGGCTGCGAAAGTGCCCGGGTGGCCATTGTAGTCAACGTAACGAACGGGCCTGCGGTGCCCAGCGTGACGAGCCCCCTGGCCTATTGCCTGGGTACGCCGGCTGCCTTGTTAAGCACCAGCGTGACGCTGGCCACCGGGGCCACGCTGCGCCTCTACGCCAGCGCCACGAGCACGGAGGCGCTGGCTGATTTCCGGCCCGCGACCACTACCATCGGCAGCACGACGTACTACGCGGCGCAGCTGCTCAATGGCTGCGAAAGCGGCCGGGCCCCTATTGCCGTCAACGTGACTGATGGGCCGGCCGCACCCGTAACGGTGAGCTCCGTGGGGTACTGCATCGGCGACCAAGCCGCCCTGCTGAGCAAGGGCGTGACCCTGGCCCCTGGGGCCACGCTGCGGCTGTATGCCGCCGCCACCGGCGGGGCCATACTGGCTGATTTTATTCCGACCACTACGGCGGCGGGAACTACTACCTACTATGCCACGCAAGTAGTGGGAACGTGCGAGAGCGCCCGCACTGCCCTTACCGTGGCCGTGAGCAGTGGCCCGGCCACGCCCGGCGTGGTGAGCCCGCTCACGTATTGCCAGGGCGCCGCCGCCGGCCTGCTCAGCGCCAGTGTGGCCCTGGCTCCTGGCAGTGCCATTCGCGTGTATGCCGCTGCCAGCGGCGGCACGGCCCTGGCCGACTTCAGCCCTTCGACGACTGCCTTGGGCAGCACTACTTACTATGTGGCGCAGGTAACGGGCAGCTGCGAGAGCGGCCGGGCCCCCATTATGGTCACTGTTGTAGAAGGCACGGCGCGGCCAGTTGTTGCTACGCCAGTAGCCTATTGCGTGGGCACGGCCTCGGCACTGCTGAGTGCGAGCGTGACGCTAGCTGACGGCGCGGCGCTACGCCTCTACGCCAGCGCCACGAGCACCGTGGCCCTGTCGGACTTCCGTCCTTCGACCACTACCATCGGCAGCACGACGTACTACGCGGCGCAACTGCTGAACGGCTGTGAGAGCGGCCGGGCCCCTATTGCCGTCAACGTGACCGATGGGCCGGCCGCACCCGTTGTGCGGAGCCCAGTGGCCTACTGCATAGGGACCCAATCAGCCCTGCTGAGCGCCAACGTGACGCTGGCCGATGGCGCCACGTTGCGCCTGTACGCCAGCGCCACGAGCACGGCAGCTTTGGCTGACTTTGCGCCTTCGACGACGAGCATTGGCAGCACGACATACTACGCGGCGCAACTGCTGAACGGCTGTGAGAGCGGCCGGGCCTCCATCGTGGTCAATGTGACGAACGGACCGGCGGTGCCCGCCGTGGTGGGTTCGCTTACCTACTGCCAGGGCACGGCGGCGGCGCTGCTCAGCAGCGGTGTTACGCTGATCGATGGGGCCACGCTGCGCCTCTACGCCAGCGCCACGAGCACGGAGGCGCTAGCTGATTTCCGGCCCGCGACCACTACCATCGGCAGCACGACGTACTACGCGGCGCAACTGCTCAACGGCTGCGAGAGCGGCCGGGCCCCCATCGTGGTCAACGTGATGTCGGAGCTCAAGGCCCCGGCCCTGGTGCCACCGCCCGGCATCAACCCCACCAGCATTGCAGCCTGGGGCGACTCGTTTACCGAAGCCAACTACAGCCTGTACCCGCAATTGCTGGCCCAGCTCACGGGAGGGACAGTATATAAAGGTGGCATTGGCGGCCAGACGTCGGTGCAGATAAAGGACCGGCTGGTGGCTGCCCCCGAAATGTACAAATGGCCGGTCATCATTTGGGCCGGACGTAACGACTCGAACGCACCCGCCCAGGTCAAGGCCAGCATTGCTACCATGGTGGCCACGATTGGCCACAACAACTACCTGATTATTAGCATCTGCAACGGTGCCGGCGAAGGCATCGGAACCTACGGGTATGGGCTGGTGAAGCCGTTGAACGACGACCTGGCGGCCATTTACGGCAACCATTACCTGGATGTGCGCGCCTTCCTGGTGGACCACTACGACCCGACCCAGCCTCAGGACGTTGCCGACCACGCCGCCGACGTGCCGCCCACTTCCCTGCGCCAAGATTTCTTGCACCCCAACCGCGCCGGTAGTACGCTAATTGCCAACTACATCTACGCCAATCTGAACCAGCTGATGGCCGCCAACTACTGCCAGAGCGCCACGGCCCGGCCCCTGAGCAGCGGCGTAGCCCTGGCCACGGGGGCCAGCCTGCGCGTGTACAGCAGCCCCACCGCCACCACGGCCACCCCCGACTTCGTGCCCTCAACGGCTACGTCGGGCAACACCACTTACTACGTATCGCAGGCTATGAGTGGCTGCGAAAGCCCGCGCACTCCCCTCACGGTGAGCGTGGTCAATTGCAGTGGCGACGTGGCCACGAGAGTGGCCAACAGCCAGAAGGCACTGGCGCAGCCAGCCCCGGCCGCCCAGCCGCAGTTCGAGGTGTACCCCAATCCTTTTGCGGACGTGGCCAACGTCGATTTCGCGCTGGCTACCACACAGTCGTATACCCTCGAGCTGTACGATGCCAAGGGAATGCTGATTCAGCATATTGCCGCGGGCACGGCCGAGGCCGGTACCAAGTACCACTACCAGGTGAGTGGCCGCGACCTGGCAGAAGGTATCTACCTGGTGCGGCTGGTGGCCGGCAAGAACAGCAAAATATTCAAGCTCACCATGGCCAGGTAAGCTCCTGTTATATTGCTTAAAAAGTAAGGGCCCCGCCCGCCAACTGGCGGACGGGGCCCTTACTTTTTAAGGTGCAAAGCGACTTTTGCTACCGACCGGCGGCGGCCAGCCCAGGGCCCCTGGGGGCTCCCAGGGCCCTACACCTACACCTCCACCTTGAGCGTGGCGGGCCGCTCGGTCACTTCGAACAGCTCGCCGTGGGGCACGATGGTGATTTGGCCGTACTCCTGGAGAAGCATTTTGTAGGCATCGGCCACGGGGCGGGGCTTGCGGTCGAGGTCGAACAGGCCGCAGGCGTTCACGGTGCCGGTTTTGGTGGCCATGCCCTTATCCCAGTCGATCTGGTCGATGAGCGAGTACCACGTGAAGCCCAGTACCGGTACCCCTTCCTTGCGCATGCGCAGGATGTTGACCCACTGCTTCCAAAGCCACGTGGGGCCCTCGTTGGCATCGAACACGTTGGTTTCGGTGTGCATCACCGGCTTCTTGTAGCGCAGGTAGTAGTCGCGGGTGATGTTGTACCAGCCCAGCACGTCCATGCTGACGACCGTTTCGCCGTTGGGCAGCATGATTTTCTCATTGCGGCCGTAGTAGTCGTTGCCCATGATCTGGTACCCGGGGGGCTCGCCGGCCATAAACCAGTCGTACTCGCGGCGGGTCAGGCCATTGTCGTACAAGTAGTTCAGTACCTCGCCCTCGGGGTGGTGGGCGTACAGCAAATCGAGCGAGGTGAAGCGCAGCAGGTTTTCCAGCTGCACGGCCGGCGTGTGCTCAGCCCGCAATTCGTGCGTGAATTCGGCCGACTCGCTCTGCACAATTATGCAGTCGGAGCGGTGCTTGGCAATCTGTTGGTTGCCCATGATGCTGGCTGCCACGCAGTGCTTCAGGGCCGTCACGAAGGCCTTGTCCGACTTCAGCTGCTCGTTCCAGATGCCGTCCTTGGCGCTCATTTTAGCCGTCACGTAAATCTCGTTTACGGGCGTGTAGTAGCGCACCCACGGGTAGCGCTTGGCCACCTGCTCGCAGTAATCGGCGAAGTGCACCACCAGCTCGGGATTCTGGAAATTACCCAGCCAATCGGGCAAGCCGAAGTGCATCAGATCCAGGATGGGCGTGATTTCCAGGCGCTGCATCTCGGCCATGGCCAAGTCGGCAAACTCCCAGTCGTACTTGCCAGGGCCCTGCTGGATTTGGTAGTACGGCAATCCGTAACGCAATACCTTGAGGCCCATCTCCTTCACCAGGCCAAGGTCCTCCTTGTAGCGGTTGTAGTGGTCGCACTCGGCCAGCATGTCGCGGCGGGTTTTGCCGTTGTCGATGGTCGGGTAGCTGCACTCAATGCCGGTGGCAAACATGAAGTTGTTGGGCAAGCCCGTGGGCAGGCCGTTGCCGTTGTGGCCCCGGGCCCCGCCGAACTGGTCGCCCTCGTAGTCGCCGCTGCCATATCGGCCTTTTATCTCGGTGAGAAAGGATTTCATCAGATTTAATTGTCAGTTGCTCGTTGTCAGTTGGTTGGTTCGTTGAATAGCTCAGCTGTGCCTAACAACCAACAACGGGCAACCAACAACTAAAATCAGGCATCGCGCCGCTGCTCGCGCTCCAGGAACTTATCGGCGGTGCGCAGGCTCAGGGCCATGATGGTCAGGGCCGGGTTCACGCTCAGGGCGCTTGGGAACGTGGAGTTGTCGGAGATGTAGAGGTTGGGCACGTCGAAAGCGCGGCCGTCGCGGTCTACCACGGCGTCGTCGCCGCTCAGGCCCATGCGGGCCGTGCCGATGACGTGCGCGTAGCGCCCGAACGACCAGATATCGGTGGCCCCGGCGGCTTCCCAGATGTTGCGCATGATGCGCTCGGCGTGGGCGTTCATGCGGTGCTCGTTTTCCTGGGCTGTGAAGTGCAGGCGCGGCTTGGGCAGCTGGCGGGCGTCTAGCTCGTCGCTGAGCTCCAGGTAGTTGCTGGCGTGGGGCATGCAATCACCTAATATGTTGATGCCGGCAATGTGGTTGAAGTTGCGCATGTAGTCGCGCAGGGGCTGGCCCCACAGCTTGCGGCCCCGGGCCACCTGGCCCGAAAACGTAACGGGCATCACGCCGATGCTTTGCAGCAGGTAGCCGCCGGCAAAGTCGGCGTCCTGGGGCCGGTGGGTATCCTGCGAGATGAGGCCCCCGGGAATGCCTTTATTGGGGCGCACTTCATCAGCAAACGTGCCCCAGACCTGCACGCCGGGATGGGCCATCAGGTTGCGGCCCACCTGGCCGCTGGTGAGGGCCAGCTCGTTCATGAGCAGCAGGCGCGGGGTTTCGACCGAGCCGCCGCAGAGGAACAGGTTGCGGCAGGGCTGGCGGTGCTGCTGGCCGTTCTGGGTGTACACCACGGCCGTTATGAGGCCCTGGGCGTTGCGCTCAATCTCGGTCACGAAGCTGTTGGGCCGAATGTCGGCCCCGTACTTCACCGCCAGCGGAATGAACGTCACGTCCATGCTGGCCTTGGCGCCGTTCGAGCAGCCGGCCTGGCAAAAGCCGCGGTTGGTGCAGGCCTCGCGCCAGCCCACGCCCTCCTGGTAGTAGCGGGCCGACAGCGCCGCGTTGGGAGCCGGCGAGGTGCGAATACCGATTTTTTCGGCTCCGCGCACCATCAGTTGAGCGGCGCTATTGAGCGGCAGCGGGGCCAGGGCGTAGCCCTTGGGGCGGCTGGGGCCCCAGGGGTAGGGCGTGGGGCCCGATACGCCCAGAAACTGCTCTACCTCTTCGTAATAAGGGGCGAGGTCGTCGTAGGTCAGGGGCCAGTCGGCGCCCTTGTCGAAGTCGCGCTTGATGTGCAGGTCGTCGGGTAGGGGGCGGGGCGTGTAGGCCGTGTAGTGCAGCGTGGAGCCGCCCACGCCGGTGCCCGAGTTGTTCTTGCCCATGGCCAGCGGGTCGCCGCCGGCCGAAAGGCGCTCGTCGTTCCAAAACAGGAAGTCCTGGGCCCGCTCGTCGGTGGCAAAATCCTTCTCGGGGTTGTGCCAGGGGCCGGCTTCCAGGGCCACCACCTTCATGCCGGCCTGGGCGAGGCGGGCCAGTAATGGGGCCCCCCCGGCCCCGAGGCCAATAACCACGCAATCCACTTCCTCGAGCGGCGCGGTGGTGGGCTGGGCTTTCTCCTGCGGAATTTCCAAAGCGGGTGCGGTGGCGGGCGCATCGGCCATCAGCTCGCGCAACAGCGGGTCCTGAATTTCCGGCTGCACCGGGTTCAGCACGCCTTCTTCTAATACTTCTTCGTCGGGCATCGGGGGAATGAGTAAATGGGTGAATGGGGAAGTGACGCAAACGGCAGGGAAGAACTAAAGCGGGATTACCCCGAATCAGTCCGTCGCTCATTCACTCATTCGCCCATTGGTACTTCGCGGTCTTCCTTTTCGTTGAGGCCAATTTTCGTCCAGGCGGGCAGGTCGGCCATGCCCACGTAGCCAATTTCTTCCTGGGCCAGCGGGTGGGCGTAATAAATTTCGGTCAGCTCGGCCAGCATCTCCTCGAAGAAGCGGCTGGCATCCAGCGTCTGCCAGGTGGCACCGGGCGGGGTGCCATCGGCCACGGCCTGCATCACGCGCTGCTGCTGCTCGG
This sequence comes from Hymenobacter coccineus, assembly GCF_001816125.1. Taxonomy (GTDB): domain Bacteria; phylum Bacteroidota; class Bacteroidia; order Cytophagales; family Hymenobacteraceae; genus Hymenobacter; species Hymenobacter coccineus. Next base: position 28,000 of record NZ_MDZA01000459.1, read on the forward strand.
CGCCGAGGGTGGGAAAGTCCTGCTGAAACAGGGCCTGCGCCGTTTCCTGGATGGCGCCCAGGCCCAGGCGGTACGTTTCGCGGTCGGGGGGCAGGGCATCGTAGCGCCAGCCGTCGGAGCGGCCTTCCAGCAGGCGCTCATCCACGGACGGGGCCAGGGGGATGGGGCGCTCGGGGCGGTCGGGCTGCGGAAACAGGCAGGCGGCCACGGCTTCCAGCAAAGCGAAGGCTTCGGGTGCCAAGAACTGCGGGGTGTAGTCGGCGGGCGCGTCGAGGCGCTGCTGCAAAGCGGCGCGGGTGGCGTCGGACACGTGCGCGGTAGGCAGCAGGGCGCGCACCGTGCCGGCCGGGTAGTGGGGGGTAGACATCAGGGGGTGGGGAGAGCGGGCGGTGAAACGGCAGGAACCAATAAGCTCAACGGCAGACGACCGCTGCTGGTTTCTGAAAGTCTTCAGAATTGACATTAAACCGCCGGGGCCCCAATCGGTTGGCGCCGGGGCCCAAAAAAAGCAGCCGGCGCGGGCCGGCTGCTTTTGGCGACGAAAAAAACGGGGGCGTTTATTTAAACAGCGCCAGCGCCTTGAGGAAAGTTTGCGAAACGCCCCAGGCGAGGGGCAGGCCCACGAAGAGCCAGGCCAGTACGGCCGAGCCGCCGTTAGAATCTTCGGCGGCGGCCGGCGCGTTGGAATTGGAGTTTGGGTTCATAATAGCTAACGATTTGTAAGTGAGGAATTGCCGCCTAGTGGCCGCCGGCTTCGACGGTGACGGGGCCCTTTTCTTGGTACTTTTCGTTGACGGCGGTAATGGCCAAGTCGGCCAGCAGGCCCACTACCAGCAGGCCCGCCATGGTGTAAAACACGTTCTGGTAGGCCGCCGCGCCGGTCAGGCCCTGCTCCTTGGCACGGTCGTGCAGCTGGTGCACAATCAGGGGCCCCAGCACGCCGGCCGTGCTCCAGGCCGTGAGCAAGCGGCCGTGGATGGCCCCCACTTGGTACTTGCCGAACAGGTCGGACAAGAACGCCGGGGCCGTGGCAAAGCCGCCGCCGTACATGCTCACAATCACGCAAGCCGCAATTACATAGAAGGTTAGCTGGAGGTTGCGCCCCAGCGTGGGCACCAGGGCGTAGAGCAGAATGCCGAGGCCAAAGTAAATGGCGTAGGTGGTTTTGCGGCCCAGCTTATCGGAGGCCGACGACCAGAAGAAGCGCCCAAGCAGGTTGAACAGGCTGAGCAGCCCCACGAAGCCCGCGGCGGCGGCGGCCGTTACGCCCAGCCCCGCGCCCATGGCCTTGTCCGAAAACGTGTCCTGGATGAGCGGCGAGGCCGTTTCGAGCAGGCCAATGCCGGCCGTTACGTTGGTGAGCAGCACCACCCACAGCAGCCAGAACTGCGGCGTTTTGATGGCATTATCGGCCGATACGTTGCCGGTGGTGATAAGGGCGCTGTGTTCCTCGTTGGGCACGTAGCCGGCGGGCTTCCAGTCGTCGGCGGGCACCCGGATGGTCCAGACGCCGAACTGCATGAACAGGAAGTAGATGATGCCCAGGGTGATGAAGGTGGGCGCCACGCCCTGCGGGGCCGAGCCTTTGAAGTACGTCATCAGCGCCACCGAGAGGGGCGAGGCAATCATGGCACCGCCGCCGAAGCCCATGATGGCCATGCCCGTGGCTACGCCCTTGCGGTCGGGGAACCACTTGATGAGCGTGCTCACCGGCGAGATGTAGCCAATGCCCAGCCCGATGCCGCCCACGAAGCCGTAGCCGAAATACACCAGCCAGATGTTGTGCATGCTGATGCCCAGCGACGCAATGAGGAAACCGCCGCCGAAGCAGAGCGCGGCGGCCAGCATGGCCTTGCGGGGCCCCACACGCTCCAGCCACTTGCCAAATAAGGCGGCCGACAAGCCCAGCAGCACAATGGCGATGGAAAACGTGATACCGATTTGAGTGGGCGTCCAGTCCAGGGCGTCGGGCTTGGCCGGGTCGCCGCTGATGAGCGAGCCCAGGGGCTTGTTGAACACGCTGAAGGCGTAGGCCTGCCCAATGGCCAGGTGAATGGCCAGGGCCGCCGGGGGCACCAGCCAGCGGTTGTAGCCGGGGCCCGCAATGGTGCGGCTCCGGTCGAGGAATGAGGTCGAAGTATCGGCCATGAAGGAGGGGAAGAGAGGGTGGGAAAAAGAATAGTCCGGCCAAACGGGGCCCGGAGGCTCAACAGTTCGCAGGAAGAAAGGTAGGTGGGTTTCCGGGCTTTTGGCCTTTGGCAGCCAGGAAATTTGCTAATTAACTATAGCTGCGCGGGGCGCCAACGAAAAGCCGGGCCGCCCGCCCCGCGGGGCAAGCGGCCCGGCCCGGGGCCCCGGGGGCCCTACTCGTCGCTGCTGAGCTTGCCGCCCGTAACGTGCACGAGGCTGCCGGTCATGAAGGAACCGTCTTCCGAGGCCAGCAGCACGTAGGCCGGGGCCAACTCGTCGGGCTGGCCGGGGCGCTTAAGGGCCACTTCGTGGCCGAACTTTTCAATCTCGTCCAGCGGCATGGTGCCGGGAATGTTGGGCGTCCAGACCGGGCCGGGCACCACGGCGTTTACCCGGATGCCGCGCTCGCCCAGGTACAGAGCCAGCGACTTGGTGAGGGCGTGGATGCCAGCCTTCGAGGAGGCGTAATCCACTAGCAACGGAATGCCCACGATGCCCACGATGCTGCCCGTGTTCACAATGGCGTCGCCCTGGGTGAGGTGCGGAATGGCAGCCTGCGCCATCCAGATGTAGCCTAAGATATTGGTATCGAACGTGCGGCGGATTTGCTCTTCCGGGATGTCCTCAAACTTTTCCTGCGCCTGCTGGTAGGCGGCGTTGTTCACCAGCACGTTCAGCCGGCCGAACTCCTGCAAAGTGCGGCGCACGGCCTGCTTGCACTGCTCGGGGTCGCGCACGTCGAGCTGCAGCACCAGGCAGCGGCGCTTTTCGGCTTCCACCATGGCCTTGGTCTGGTTGGCATCCTCCAGGTTTTCGTTGAACACGATGGTCACATGGGCCCCTTCCTTGGCAAAGGCCACGGCCACGGCCCGGCCAATGCCCGAATCGGCCCCGGTGATGAGGGCAATTTTGTCCTGGAGCTTGCCGGCGGCGCGGTAGGCACGCAGGTCCGACTGCGGCTGCATCTTCATGTCGGCCTGCTTGCCGGGGTAGGGAATCTTTTCGGCCACGGCCTTCATGTCCTGGGCCGTGGGGCGCTCGGGGGCTTTGGAAGGGGCGGGCTTTTTGGGCTTAGGGGCGTCGGTGGGGCCCTTGGGAACGGTGGCGGTGGGTTTCTTGGAAGGCATGGCGCAAATGAAGAGTGGGCCTTGGCTGTACGCAAGAATGCCCCTGATGGCTACGCCGGGGCCCCTGCCGGGGCCCTAAGCCGTAGCGTCGGGGTACAGGGGCGGGCGCTCGGGTAGGGCCTTGCGGGCCCGGTAGCGGCCGAAGAGCACGGCCGCGGCCCACATGGCCAGCAGGGGCCCCACGAAATACACCCACAGCCCCGGGGCCAGCTGCGCGGCCGCCGCCGTGCCCGTGGAGCGGGCCGGGTTCAGGCTCATGCCCGATACGGGCGACTCGAACACGATGAAAACGGCCAGCATCAGCCCCGACAGGGCCCCCGCCCAGGTCTTGAATTGCGCCGAGTGCAGCGCCCGCAGCAGCACCAGCATGAACACCGCCGAAATGCCGATTTCGGCGAGCAGCGCCCACAGCCAGCCGTAGTCGCCCTCCATGGGCCGGGTGGTGTTGTAGTGAATGGCGGGGTAGCCAAACCACGGCTCCAACAGGTTGAACATGAGGAAGCCCGCCCCCAAGGCCCCCGCAAACTGAAACGCCACGTACCACACCGCATCGGCGGTGCGGATGTGGCCGAGCTGCCAGAAGCCAAGCGTCACGGCCGGGTTGAAGTGGGCCCCCGAGCGCTTGCCCCAGGGCGAGTAGGCCATGGCCATAATCAGCGCCGCGATGACCAAGGCCAGCCCCACGCGCTGCACCATTTCGCTGGGCCCCAGCGTGCGGGCCACTGCCGAATCGGGGTGGTGAAACACGACGGCCGTGGCGCTCGATATAATCAGAAAAGCGGCGGGTCCCGCGGCTTCTACTAGGTAATGGGGCCAGTGGCGGCGCAACGCCGGAAGCAGTTTAGAAGCAAAACTCATGGGCAAAGCGCGTTGGTAGAGGTTCTATCAACACCAAAAAGCCCGCGGGGGTTGAAAATCAGCGGCGAGCGGCGGCCGCGGGGTCGCGGGTGGCGGCGCGCAGCTCGGTGGCGGTGTGGCCGGCTTGCAGGGCCACAAATTCGGCCTGCCAGGCGCGTACGCGCAGCTCGTCGCGGGCGGGCAAATCAAGGCGCACGCGGGCCAGGGCGGCGTTCACGTCGGCGTACACGGCGCGGGCGTAGTCCCAGTCGCGGGCGGTCCAGGCCTGGCGGCGGGCCCGCGTTTGCCGGAGCAGCTGCTGGTAGGGCCCCCCGATGGTGGCCGGCATCATGGCGTCGAGGTGCCCGGCGTAGGGCCCCAGCAGGTTGGCGGCGAAGATTTTTTTGCGGGCCGGGCTAAGGGGCTCGGCGCGGCGGGCGCGGTTGGCGGCGTCGTACTGGGCCGTTTGGCGGCCCACGCGGGCCAGCACCTTGCCGCCCTTGCGGGCCAGCGTATCCAGCTTGCGCGACTGCTCGCGCACCGCCGTCTGGCGCTCGCGCGGGGTCGAGTCGCAGGCCGTCAGCAGGCCGGCCAGGGCCCCCAGCGCCAGCGCATGGGTCGAGAGCGAAAAGAACGTTTTCATATTCGAAATGTAGGTTTTTAGTTGCTAGTTATCAGTTGCTAGCAACGGACAACGGACAACTGACAAAGAGCGAAGAACAATTAGCAATTAAAAGCCGCCGTCTTCCAGTTGCTCGCGCAGGGCCAGCTGCTGCTCGCGCAGGCCGGGCAGGTGCGGGCACAGCGCCTCCAGCTGCTTGAGGGTGCGTAGGGCCCGGCGCGGGTCGGCCAGCTGCCGCAAGATGGCCGCCTGGCCCCACAGGGCCCCAAAGTGCCGGGGCTCGCGGCGCAGGGTTTCGGCAATGTCGGCGAGCGAGGCGCGGTAGTCGCCGCGCTGGTAGTAGGCGGTGGCGCGCTTATTCCAGCCCTCGGCCAAGTGCGGGGCGGCAGCAATCAGCGCGTCAAACACGCCAATGGCACGGGTGAAATCGGCGGCTTGCAGGGCCCGCATGCCGTCCTCCAGCTGCTTGTCGAGGGCGTCGTCGCCGGTCGTCAGCCACACCTGCCAGATGCCGTTTTGCAGGGCCTCAATCTCGGCCGGCGCCGTAGCGGTGCGGAGCTGGGCAAAGAGGTCGTTTAACATTTATCAATTAACATTTAACAAGCTGGTGGCACCCGGCCGGCAAGGGCGGGACGCGCCGAAATTAGCGAGGCAAGTACGTGCAGCGAACAGCTTCGCCCAAGATAGTACGGATGTTAAATGTTAATTGATAACTGTTAAATGACTCAAAACAGCTCCTTGGCCACTTTGCGGATGCTCTCGGCCTTGCCCATCGAGTAGTAGTGCAGGCAGGGCACGCCGTGGGCCATCAGCTCGCGGCTTTGGTTGAGGCACCACTCGATGCCCACGGCGCGGGCGGCCTCGTTGTCGCGGCACTGGCTCACGGCCTCCACCAGGGCCTCGGGCAGGTTGAGGAAGAAGGTGCGCGGCAGCATGGTGAGCTGCGCCTTCGTCGTTAAGGGCTTGAGGCCGGGGATGATGGGCACGGTGATGCCCGCCTCGCGGCAGCGGCGCTCGTAGTCGAAAAACTGCTCGTTGTCGAAAAACATCTGCGTCACGATGTAGTCGGCCCCGCGGTCCACCTTGTGCTTGAGGTAGCGGATGTCGGCCCCGGAGTTGGGGGCCTCAAAGTGCTTTTCGGGGTAGCCGGCCGTGCCGATGCAGAAGTCGGTGGCCCAGGTATCGTCCTGGGCCTCGTCCAGGTACTCGCCCTTGTTGAGGTCGGCCAGCTGGCCGATGAGGTCGCAGGCGTAAGCGTGGCCGTCGGGCTCGGGCTTGAACACGCCGTCCGACTTGATGGGGTCGCCGCGCAGGGCCAGCACCGAGTCGATGCCCAGGAAGTGCAAGTCAATCAGCGCGTTCTCCGTTTCTTCCTTCGTGAAGCCGCCGCAGATGAGGTGCGGCACGGTGTCCACGTCGAAGCGGTTTTTGATGGCCGCGCAGATGCCCACCGTGCCCGGCCGGCGGCGCACGGTTTTCTTCTCCAGCAAGCCGTTGGGGTGCTGACGGTACACGTACTCCTCGCGGTGGTAGGTCACGTCGATGAACGGCGGTTTGAATTCCATCAGCGGCTCGATGTTGGAGAACAGCGTGCGGATGTTTTCGCCCTTTTTGGGCGGCAGCACTTCGAAGGAAAACAGCGTTTTGCCGTTGGCCTGGGCCAAGTGGTCGGTAACTTTCATGGGAAGGGGTGAGCGGGGCGGGCTGCCGGCTTTTTCGCCGGCTGTCCGCTAATCGTAGAAGAAAATTTGGGGCCCCAGCTGCTAACTGTTGCGGCCTTTGGGTGCGCCTTGGGGTCCTGGGGGTTACCGGGCAGCCGGCGAAAAAGCCGGAAGCCCGGGCCGGGCGGCGGTGCTACTTTGGCTCGTAGTTCAGGTTCGGCATCAGCCAGCGCTCCAGCTCGGGCAGGGCCATGCCCTTGCGCTGGGCCATGTCCACTACTTGGTCGCGACCTATTTTGCCGAGGCCGAAGTAGCGCGAGTCGGGGTGGGCGTAGTACATGCCACTGACGGCCGCTGTGGGATACATGGCCAGGTTCTCGGTGAGGGTGATGCCGGTTTGCCGCTCGGCATCAAGCAGTTCGAAGAGGGTGATTTTCTCGGTGTGGTCGGGGCAGCCGGGGTAGCCGGGGGCCGGGCGCACGCCCTGGTACTTCTCCTGGATGAGGTCGTCGCCGGTCAGCTTCTCGTCGGCCGCATAGCCCCAAAACTCCTCGCGCACGCGCTGGTGCAAGCGCTCGGCGAAGGCCTCGGCCAGGCGGTCGGCTAGGGCCTTCACCATGATGCTGGAGTAGTCGTCGTGGTCTTTCTCGAAGGCCTCCACCAGCTTCTCGATGCCGATGCCGGTCGTCACGGCAAAGCCGCCCATGTAATCGGCGCGGCCACTGTCTTTAGGCGCCAGGAAGTCGGAAAAGGCGATGTTGGGCACGCCGGGGCCCTTCTCGCCCTGCTGGCGCAGGGTGAAGAACTCGGCCACGGGGGCCCCGCGCTCGTCGTCGGCGTACAGCTCGATGGTGTCGTGGCCCACCGTGTTGGCCGGCCAGAAGCCCACCACGGCGCGGGCCGTGAGCAGCTTCTCGTCCACAATCTTCTTCAGCATGGCCTGCGCATCCTCAAACAGCTTGGTGGCCGCCTCGCCCAGGTTCTCGTCGGTGAGGATGCGCGGGTAACGCCCCTTCAGTTCCCAGGTGTGGAAGAAGGGTGTCCAGTCGATGTATTGCGCCAGCTCGGCCAGGTCGTAGTTGTCGAACGCCTTGGTACCCAAAAACGTGGGCTTGGTAATGGGGGCCCCGGCCCAATCGATTTTCACGCCGTTGGCGCGCGCGGTCTCGATGGTCTGGTAGTTTTTGTCGCGCTGGCGGCCGGCGTAGTCGGTGCGCAGGGCGGCGTAGTCGTCGGCCACGGTTTGGGCGTAGGCCGTTTCGCCCGAGCCCAGCAGGCCCGCAGCCACGCCCACGCTGCGCGAGGCGTCGTTGACGTGCACCACGGGCCCGTCGTAGGCCGGCGCAATTTTTACGGCCGTGTGCAGGCGCGACGTGGTAGCGCCGCCGATGAGCAGCGGCACCTTCAGGCCGCGCTTTTTCATGGCCTGGGCCACGTACACCATCTCATCCAGCGAGGGCGTAATGAGGCCCGAAAGGCCGATGATATCGGCGCCCTGCGCCACGGCCTCGTCCAGAATCCGCTCCAGCGGCACCATCACGCCCAGGTCCACGATGTCGAAGTTGTTGCAGGCCAGCACCACGCCCACGATGTTCTTGCCAATATCGTGCACGTCACCCTTCACCGTAGCCAGCAAGATCTTACCAGCCGTTTGGCGGTCGCCGCTCTGCTTATCGGCCAGCAGGTAGGGCTCCAAATACGCCACCGCTTTCTTCATCACGCGGGCCGATTTCACCACCTGGGGCAGGAACATTTTGCCGGCCCCGAACAGGTCGCCCACCACGTTCATGCCGCTCATCAGGGGCCCCTCAATCACGTCGAGCGGCCGGGCTACTTGCTGGCGCACCTCTTCGGTGTCCTGGTCGATGAACTCGGTGATGCCTTTGATGAGGGCGTGTTGCAGGCGCTCTTGCACCGGCAGGGCGCGCCAGGCGTCGGCCACCACCTCGGTTTTGTCCTTCTTCTTAACGGTTTCGGCGAAGTCCACCAGCCGCTCGGTGGCGTCGGCGCGGCGGTTCAGCAGCACGTCTTCCACCAGCTCCATCAGGTCCTTGGGCACGTCGTCGTACACGGCCAGCTGGCTGGGGTTCACAATGCCCATGTCGAGCCCGGCGCGGATGGCGTGCAGCAAAAACGACGAGTGAATGGCCTCGCGCACCACGTCGTTGCCCCGGAACGAGAACGAGATGTTGCTCACGCCGCCGCTCGTTAGGGCCCCCGGCAGGGTGGCCTTAATCCAGCGCACGGCCTCGATGAAGTCGAGCGCGTAGGTGCGGTGCTCCTCCATGCCCGTGCCCACGATGAGGATGTTGGCATCGAAGATGATGTCCTCGGCCGGGAAGCCGATGTCCATCAGCAGGTCGTAGCTGCGCTGGCAGATGATTTTGCGGCGCTCCAGCGTGTCGGCTTGGCCGTCTTCGTCGAAGGCCATCACCACCATGGCCGCGCCGTACTGGCGCACGGTGCGGGCGCGCTGCAAAAACACTTCCTCGCCCTCTTTCAGCGAAATCGAGTTCACAATGCTCTTGCCCTGCACGCACTTCAGGCCGGCTTCGAGCACGCTCCACTTCGAGGAGTCGATCATCAGCGGCACCCGCGAAATGTCGGGCTCCGAAGCGATTAGGTTCAGGAATGTGGTCATGGCCTGCTCCGAATCGAGCATGCCCTCGTCCATGTTCACGTCGATGACCTGGGCCCCGCCCTCCACTTGGGCGCGGGCCACGGCCAGCGCCTCCTCGTAGGCCCCCGTGCGGATGAGGCGGGCGAAGGCGCGCGAGCCGGTCACGTTGCACCGCTCGCCCACGTTCACAAACAGGCTGTTGTGCGTGATGCCGAACGGCTCCAGGCCGCTCAGGCGGGTGGCCGGGGCCACTTCGGGCAGCGGGCGCGGCTTGTACTGCCGGGCCAGGCGGCTCAGCTCGGCAATGTGCTGGGGCGTGGTGCCGCAGCAGCCGCCCACCACCGTCACGATGCCTTCCTTGAGGTAGTCCTCCACCAGGGCCGCGAATTCCTGCGCCGACTCATCGTAGCCACCGAAAGCGTTGGGCAAGCCCGCGTTGGGGTAGGCCGAAATGTGCACGTCGGAAATGCGGCTCAGCTCCTCCACGTACTGCTTGAGCTGGTTGGCCCCGAGGGCGCAGTTCAGGCCCACGCTCAGCAGCGGCAGGTGACGGATGGAGTTCCAAAACGCCTCCACTGTTTGGCCCGACAGCGTGCGGCCCGAGGCGTCGGTGATGGTGCCCGAAATCATAATCGGCACCTGGCGCCCGCCGTCGTCGAAAAACTTCTGCACCGCATAAAGGGCAGCCTTGGCGTTCAGCGTATCGAAAATCGTTTCGATGAGCAGCGTGTCCACGCCGCCGTCCACCAGCCCGCGCACCTGCTCCAGGTAAGCCGTAGCCAACTCGTCGAAGGTCACGGCGCGGAAACCGGGGCGGTTCACGTCGGGCGAGAGCGAGGCGGTGCGGTTGGTGGGCCCCACGGCCCCGGCCACGAAGCGCGGCTTGTCGGGCGTCGAGTATTCGTCGGCCGCGTCGCGGGCCAGGCGCGCCGATTCGTAATTCAGCTCGTACACCACGTGCTCCAAGCCGTAGTCGGCCTGGGCGATGGTGGTGCCCGAAAACGTATTGGTTTCCACCATGTCGGCCCCGGCGGCGAAGTACTCGGCGTGAATGCCGCGAATAATGTCGGGCCGCGTCAGGCTCAGCAAGTCGTTGTTGCCGCGCAGGGGCTTGGGGTGGTCGGCAAAGCGGGGGCCCCGGAAGTCCTCCTCCGTGAGTGGGTGGCGCTGAATCATGGTGCCCATGGCCCCGTCCAGAATCAGCAGGCGCTGACGAAGAATCTCTGGCAGTGGGCTGGTGCTGGGGGCGTCGGCCACAGTAATTTCAGGGGCAGCAAGGGTAGGGGAGGAAGCGAAACCGGACATTCTTAACCAGATAAAAGCGGCGAATAAGCGCGCCTATCCAGAAAGAACCCGCTCCTGGTGGGAGCGGTTCCGGCTGTCATCTTCTTCAGCCAAACGCATTGGCAGAACGGGAGTTGGCACCTACTCAAAGCAGGTTGCCAAGACGTCACAGGGCCCAGTCCCTCGGTCTTTCTGGATAGCAGCTACTGCGAAGATACGCACGGGAAGGAAGTAATGGCCGGGCCGGGCTGCCGGCTTTTCGCCGGCTGCCCGGTAATCCCCAGGGCCCCCAGGCGTACCCGAATAACCGCAACACGACCGTAACGATTACCGGGCAGCGCGAAAGCCGGCAGCCGGCCCGACTGCTTTCCCTAGGGCCCCCCGCCGCTACAGCGGCCAAGCCGGCCACACGGTGCCAGGAGCAAATTCCGTCAGCTCCGCCGGCAGCTCCAGAAACGCATCGGCCCCGAGCAGGCCGGCCAAGTCGCCTGAGCCGCCCACGACCACTGGCGTGGCGCGGCGCACGCCCTGCGCATCCACGGCAATTTGCACGGGCAGCAGGTGCGTCAGCGCGGGTCGGAATTGCGCCGCGGCCGTGAGCGCAGCTGGGGTGGGCTCTGGGGCCCCGGCGGCCGGCTGTTGGAGGGCTAGCAGCCACGGACGCGCGTAGCGGGCGGCCGTCAGCAGCGTCGACACTGGGTTGCCGGGCAGGCCGAATACCACGGGGCCCCCGTCGGCCCGGGCCCCAAACCACATGGGCTTGCCGGGGCGCTGGTTCACTTCGTGGAAAATTTCCACCACGCCCAACTCGCGCAGCAGCCCGGGCAGGTGGTCGGCGCGGCCCTTGCTCACGGCCCCGCTCAGCACCACGGCGTCGAAGCCGGCGGCGAGGATATTCGTGAGGCCCTGGCGCAGCGTGGGCAGGTCGTCGGGGAGGTGAAACAGGTGCACATCAGCCCCGGCGGGGGCCAGCAGGGCCTGCACGGCGTAGGCGTTGGAGCGCCGAATCTGGTGAGGCAGGGGCGTGGCGGCCACGTCCACCAGCTCGTCGCCGGTGCTCACCACCGCCACCCGGGCCAGGCGCGTCACGCGCACTTCGGCAGCGCCCACAGTGGCGGCCACGGCCAGCGCGGCAGGCGTGAGGCGAGTGCCTGCGGGCAGCAACAGGTCGCCGCGGCGGCGGTCGGTGGCTTGGGTGTGGATGTTCACGCCGGGCCGGGCGGCCGGTGGAATATTGATGGTAGCCTGCTGGTTATCAATGGTGATATCCTCGTAGCGCACCACCGCGTCGGCCCCGGGGGGCAGCACGGCGCCGGTCATCACCTCCACGGCCACGCCCGGGCCAGGCAGCGGTAGCGCGGGGGCCCCGGCAAACTGCGCGTGCGCGATGGGAAACACCGTTTGGCCGCCGGCCCAGGCGGCGTAGGCCACGGCAATGCCGTCCATTGCCACCCGGTCGAAGGGCGGGAAGTCGCGGTCGGCGGCCAGGTCTTCGGCCAGGAGGCGGCCGGCGGCTTCGGGCAGGGGCAGGGTTTCGGAGGGCAGCGGGTGGGCGGTGGCCAGCACGCGGGCGTAGGCTTCGGCAACGGAAATCATAGCTAGTTGTCTGTTGTTTGTTGTCGGTTGTTAGGCGACCAGCACGCAGGATGTGCTTGGCCCGCAAAGGTGGCCTGGTCGCACCTTTGCGGCCACCAACTGCCGAAGCAACGGGCGGAACGTATACGGTTCCACTGGCTCCCCGCCACTCTTGCCCTAACAACTGACAATAAATAACTGACAACTAGCTATGCTGTCTGATAAATTCACCCACGTCAACGCTGCCAACCAGCCCACGATGGTCGACGTGGGCCAGAAAGCGCCCACCCGTCGCCTGGCCCGCGCCCACTGCCGCGTGGTGCTGGGCGCCGAGCTGCTGGGCCGCGTGCGGGCCGGCGAGCTGCCCAGCCACAAGGGCCCCGTCATTCACACGGCCATCCTGGCGGGCATCATGGGGGCCAAAAAGACGGCCGACCTCATTCCGCTCTGCCACCCGCTGGGCCTGGATGATTGCCAAATCACCATCGAGCCCGACGGCCCCGATGCCCTGCGCGTAGTGTGCACGGCCGTCGTCACGGGCCGCACCGGCGTCGAAATGGAGGCCCTGACCGGCGCCAGCGTGGCCGCCCTCACCATCTACGACATGTGCAAGGCTTTCTCGCACGACATCACCATCACGGGCGTGCAGCTGATTGAAAAAACCGGCGGCAAGCGCGACTTTTTGCGGCCCGAAAAATCGTAATCCTCATGGAAAACCAACCTGATAACGCCCCGAAACGTGCCAAGCACGCCGCCCTGGCCCGGCCCGACGTGGGCGAATTTGGCCGCCACGAGCTGGCCATCCTGGGGGCCCCGTGCAGCGACATCCAGGCCTTGGTGGCGCGGCTGCTGCCCCACCTGGCCCCGGCCCTGCGCGTGGCCTACGTCGATGCCGACCACGCCGCCGACGACGCCGCCCTGGGGGCCCCCGCGCCCACTAAGCTGGTGCCAGCCGTTGGTGAAAGTGGCCTGTCGGCTGAGCTGGTAGATAAAATCACGTACCGCCAACTGAATACCGTCCGCGCCCTTGACAAATTCTCGCAGCCCGAACTGCTGGCCCACGAAAGCGTGGTGCTAGTGAACGGCAACCACTTCCGCGCCCGCCAGCAAGTCGTCATCGTCGACCCGCGCAAGCCGCTGGATAAGAAGCTCGACCGCCTCACCGACGTGCGCCTCGTGCTGCTGGCTGCCGGCCAAACCGAGCTGCCGCCAGTGCTGCTGGCGCACCTGGCGGGGGGGCCACTGCCGCCCGTGCTGCCCCTGGCCGATGCGGCCGGCATCGCTGTGTTCATCCAAAAATGGTACGCCGCCGCCGTGCCCATGCTGCGCGGCCTGGTGCTGGCTGGCGGCCGCAGCGAGCGGATGCGCACCGACAAAGGGGCCCTGCGCTACCACGGCGCCGCCGACCAGCGCCAGCACACCGCCGCGCTGCTGGGCGAGTTTTGCGCCGATGTGCGCGTGTCCGTCCGCCCCGACCAGGCCGATGAACTGCCCGCCGGCCTCGTGCCGCTGCCCGATACCTTCGCCGGCCTGGGGCCACTGGGCGGCCTGCTAAGCGCCTTCCGCGCCGACCCCAACGCCGCCTGGTTGGTGCTGGCCTGCGACCTGCCGCTGCTCACCCGCACCACGCTGGAGTTTCTGGTGAATAACCGCCAGCCCGGCCGCTTTGCCACCGCCCTGCAAAGCCCCTGGAACGACTTCCCCGAGCCGCTCGTCACCATCTGGGAACCCAGGGCCTACGGCGAGTTGCTGCGCTTCCTCAGCCTCGGCTACTCGTGCCCGCGCAAGGCCCTCATCAACTCCGATACCGCCGTGCTGGCCCCACCAGTACCCGATGAATTGCGCAACGTGAACACCCCTGAGGAGCGCGCCGAAGTGGAAACAGTGCTGAGGGGAAATTAAGAAGAGTACCTAAAAAAGGCTGTGCAGAGCGTAGCTCCAGCACGGCCTTTTTTTAGGTCCAAATCAACGGGGCCCTACGGATGCGCCGCCACCCACTCGGTGCCGTCCTCGTATTCCTCGCGCTTCCAGATGGTTACGACCTGCTTGAGCGTATCGATGATGAACTGGCAGGCGGCGAAGCTCTCAGCCCGGTGGGGCGTGGCCACGGCCACTACCACGGCCACGTCGCCGAGGTTCAGGGTGCCTTTGCGGTGCACCACGGCTACTTCTTGCAGCATGGGCCACTTTTCGTAAGCTTGGGCTACCACGTGGCCCAGCTGCGTGAGGGCCATGCTGTCGTACGACTCGTAGTGCAGGCGGCGCACCCGGCGGCCCCCGCTCTGGTTGCGCACCGTGCCGATGAAAGAATTGACGGCCCCCGCGGCGTCGGTTTGCACGGCGGCCAGGGCCGCGGCCACGTCGATGGGTTGGTCGGTAATGGAAAGGTGGGGCGTCATTTTTTAGTTGTCAGTTAACAGTGGGTAGTTAACGGGTTGGATAAAAACGATTCAATCACTGTTAACTGCTCACTGTTAACTGATAACTGAAACACTACCCGCCAGCCACGGGCGGAATCAGTGCGATTTCGTCGTTGGGGCCCAGGGCTTGGTCGGCGGGGGCGTACTCGTTATTCACAGCTACGGCGCAGCTGCGTAGCTGGCCCAAGGCCGGGTAGTGGGCCCGCATGTGGTCGAGCAGGGCCCCCACGGTGGCGGGGGCGGGGGTGGGCATCTCCAGCGTGGGCTGGCCCACGATGTCGCGGGTGATGCCGAAGAGAGCGATTTTCAGGGCCATAATTTTTGGTAAATTTACCCCAGGTGGAAACGCCCGCCGGGGCCATTGGTGTTACGCCCCTGAACACCGGCGGCCGATTAGAGGTTTAGCTGAACCCGCCCGCTTTACGTACGACCGGGCAAAACTGGGACTGAATATGCTGACTTCTGCGCTTTTGCCGGCCACCGCCACGCCGGCCACTACTCTTATCGACCAGCACGGCCGGCCGCTGGAGTACGTGCGCCTGGCCGTAACGGACCGCTGTAACCTGCGTTGCTTCTACTGCATGCCCGAGCAAGGCATCCAGTACATGCCCAAGCACGAGCTACTTAGCTACGAGGAAATGCTGCGCTTGGTGGGCCTGTTGGCCGGCCTGGGCGTGCGCAAAGTGCGCCTCACTGGTGGCGAGCCCTTTGTGCGGCGCGACTTGGTGCCTTTCATGGAGCGCCTGGCCGCTCTACCGGGCATCGACGACCTCAGCCTGACCACCAACGGCGTGCTGACCGCCCCCCATGTGCCGGCCCTGGCCCGCATGGGCGTCAAAGCTGTGAACCTGAGCCTGGATACGCTCGACCGGCAACGGTTTTTTGAGATTACCCGGCGCGACGAGTTGCCGCGGGTGATGGAAACCTTCCACGCGCTGCTGGAAGCCGGAATTCAGGTGAAAATCAACGCTGTGGTGATGGACGGGCGCAACATTGAGGACCTCGTGCCGCTGGCCGACCTCAGCCGCGACCTGCCCGTGGACGTGCGCTTCATCGAGGAAATGCCCTTCAACGGCGGCAGCCACGTGGCCACGCCGGCCTCGCTGCCCTGGCACCACGGCCGCATCCGCCAGCACCTGGAGGCCCATTTTGGGGCCCTCACGCCGGTAGCTACGGGCGCCGGCGCCACGGCGTCGGAGTACCGCATTGCTGGGCACCGGGGCACGGTGGGCATCATTGCAGCGTACTCGCGCACCTTCTGCGGCACCTGCAACCGCCTGCGCCTCACGGCCGAAGGCGGCATCAAAACCTGCCTCTACGACCAGGGCGTGCTTGATGTACGGGCCCTGCTGCGTGGCGGCGCCACGGATGCCGACGTGGTGGGGGCCCTGGCCAACGCCTTCCGCTACCGCGCCGCCAACGGTTTCGAAGCTGAAAGCCAGCGCCCGCTGCACCAGCTCAACTTCGAGAGCATGGCCACCATCGGCGGCTAGGACGTCCGGGCTGCCGGCTTTTGCCGGCTGCCCGGTAATCGCTGCACCGTTGCAGAACCTTTGAGGGCGCTTTTTATCGTTCGTACTGACGCAACGATTAGCGGGCAGCCGGCGAAAATCCAGCAGCCCACCCCGGCCTCATTCGGGCAGTGGGGCCCTACTCCACCAGTTGCGCGTGCAGCTGGGCCAGGGTTTCGGCGGCGTTGGCGCACAGGCCGGGGTGCACAGGCGAGGTTTGCACCACGGTGCTGCGGGTGGCGGTGAGCCAGCGAAACCGCTCGGCAATGGCGAGCTGGCCAATAGGGCCCCCGGTGGCGCGCCCCTGGCAAATGCGCTCGAAAGCGTGCAGGCGCGCCGCCAGTTCCTCCAGATCCAGAGCGGCCGAGAAGGCGCGCAAGCGGGCTTCGGGCAGCGCAAACCTAGTTTGTAAGAAGCCCTGGGCCCGGCAGTACACAACCACGCCCACGTTGAGAAATTCCTCCCGCTCCACGCGCGGCACGACGCGCAGCACGGCGTACTCAAATAAGTCCTTGGCGGGCATCGTCGGCTTCCTGAACAAAGGTGGGGGAGGCCGCCAGGCGGCTTTCGAGGAAGCGCACATAGCCGGCGCGCTGGGCTGCGGGCGGGGCGTCGTCCGTTAGCCACTCATCGGGCACCAGGGCCACCACGGCCCGGATTACCTCGGGCGTGAGGCGGACGTGGCCTTCGGCGTCGGCCGCGGCCAGCTCGGTGGCTTGGGGCAGCAGCACGTGGGTTTTGATTTGGGGGAAGGGGCGCTGGCCGCCGGGGCGCTCGGCCCAGTCGGGGCTGGTGTGGTGCACGTAGAGGGCCGCGCCGTGGTCAATTAGCCACAACTCCTTGTGCCAGAGCAGCAAGTTGGTGTTGCGCACGGTGCGGTCCACGTTCAGCGTCAGGCAATCGAGCCACACCACCAGCGAGGCCAGCTGGGGCCCCACGGGAGCCAGCAGGGGGTCGTAGGTGCTGGCTCCCGACAGGAAGTGCAGGGCCAGGTTGCGGCCGGTGCTGGCCCGCAGCAGGTCCTGGATTTCCTCGTCGGGCTCGGTGCGGCCGAAGGCTTCGTCGAGTTGGCAAAACACCAGCTCCGGCATCCGCAGGCCCAGGGTCCGGGCCAGCTCGCCCACAATCAGCTCGGCCACCAGCGCCTTCAAGCCCTGCCCCGCGCCCCGGAATTTCAGTACGTACAAAAAACCGTCGTCGGCTTCCACCAGCGCGGGCAGCGAGCCGCCCTCGCGCAGCGGCGTCACGTAGCGCGTCACGTGCACGGTGCGGAGTTCTAAAGGAAGGTTGGGCATAAACGCAAAGGGAAAACGGGGCTGCAAAGGACGCACAGATTGCCAGTTTTTGCGGGGTGCCGCGCTGCTTGGGGCCCCGGGTATCGGCGGTAGCTTGGGGGCCCCAGGCGGCGGCTGTGCCAAGTGGCCGGAGCGGCTGGGCCGGGCGCTGACCGCCACCTTAACTTGCGTCGCCGGAGCTCCAGCGGATGGCTTACAGCAGGCGCTTGCCCAAAAAACAATGGTTTGCGCTCGGCGGAAGCATAACCCTGGCGGTTATTTGAAGTTAGATGAGATTGGTTTTTAATGTACCTAGGGCCCGGTAGGGCCCCGGGCACCAGCGGCAGACAGTGTATGATAGCCTTGGATTCTTCGGTTTTAGCGGCGGCGGCGGGGTCGCGCAAAAAGCACCGGGCAGCGGTGGGGGCCCTGTTTTTTCTACTGGGGCTATGCTTCGCCACCTGGGCGTCGCGCATCCCCAGCATTCAGCAGCGCATGGGCGTGAGCGACGGGCAGCTGGGGCTGGTGCTGTTTGCCATTCCGGCGGGGCAGCTGCTGAGCCTACCGCTGGCGGGGTGGCTGGTGGCCAAGCGCGGCAGCCGGCAAGTGGTGCTGGCGGGCGTGCTGATTTACGCCGGGGCCCTGGTGGCGCTGGGCTGGGCCGCCAACCTCTACCACCTGGTGCCGCTGCTGATGCTGTTCGGGGTGGGTAGCAACCTGACCAATATTGCGGTTAATACTCAGGCCGTCAACGTGGAACGGCTCTACACCAACCCCATCATGGCTTCGTTCCACGGGCTTTGGAGCCTGGCAGGGTTTGCCGGCGCGGCCATCGGCACGGTGATGATCGGGGCCGGGGTGCTGCCGGGCTACCACTTCCTGCTCATCGCGCTGCTCATTGCCGCTGGCCTGGCCGCCAGCGCCAGCAGCGTGGTGCGCCACGACAGCGGCGTGGACCCCAACCAGCCGGCTTTCGTGCGGCCCGACGGACACCTGCTGGGCCTGGGGGCTATTGCCTTTTGCGCCCTCATTTGCGAAGGCGCCATGTTCGACTGGAGCGGCGTGTACTTCAAAAAGGTGCTGCTCGTGGACCGCAACTGGGTGGGCGCGGGCTACACGGCCTTCATGAGCACCATGGCCCTGGGCCGCTTCGGGGCCGATGGGCTGGCGGCGCGGCTGGGGGCCCGGCGCGTCATCCAAGGCAGCGGGCTGCTCACGGCCACGGGGCTGGCGCTGGCGGTGGCGTTTCCGGTGCTGCCGGTGGCGTTGCTGGGCTTCTTGCTGGTGGGCTTCGGCACGTCGTCGGTGGTGCCGTTGGTGTATAGCGCGGCGGGGCGCTCCACCACCATGTCGGCGGGCATGGCGCTGGCGGCGGTGTCCACCATCGGGTTCGTGGGCTTTTTGCTGGGGCCCCCGGTCATTGGCCTCATCGCCGGGGCCACCAGCCTGCGCGTGTCGCTGGCCCTCATTGCCGTGATGGGCCTGTGCGTGTCGGCCGTGGCCAGCCGGGTGATGAAGGCGGAAGCGCGGGTGGGCGCGTGAGGCGACAAACAACTAGCAGCCAATTAGCTGAACTGTATAATTCAGGCGCTATTAATCTTCCATTTTTTATATAAAAATAGCTAGATTAACTTTATGTTTTAGAAGAAGTGGAGGATATTCGTAGGCTGCTACGGCCGGACTGGCCGTAGCAGTACCCATCCTTTCCCTTACTTTATGAGACTAAATTCTACTGTTTTCGGCCGGCGGCTGGCCGCCGGCGCGGGCTACGCTGCGGCCCTGGGGGCCCTGCTAGTGGGCCCCGCCCAGGCGCAGGGGCCCGTCGCCACGGGCCTTACGCCGGCCCGCAACGCCGCGGCGGCCCCGCGCACCACGGCCGTCGCCGTCACCTTCAACCAAGCGCTGGCCAATAACGCCGCCACGCTGGGGGCCCTAAAAGTATTCAGCGCGCAGGCCGGCGGCAAAAAAGCCGGCACGGCCACCGTGAGCGGCAACACGCTCCGGTTCCAGCCCACCACGGCCTTCAAAGCCGGTGAAACGGTGCTGGCCACCGCCACGGCGGGGGTTCAAAGCAGCAACGGGGCCCCGGCCAGGCCGCAGGTGTTTCAGTTCACCACCGCCACTACCCCCACTACGGGCATTTTTGGCGGCGGCCCGGAATCCACCACGGGCAACGCGGAGGGCATCGCCGTGGGCGACCTCGACGGCGATGGCGACCTCGACCTGGTAGGTGGCAGCCAGGAAAGCAACGTGGGCGTCTTCCTCAACAACGGCAGCGGAACCTTTGCTGCCGGGCAGCAACTGGCCCTGGAACGCGGGGCCGTGGTGCTGGCCCTGGGCGACCTGGACAGCGACGGCGACCTCGACTTGGTATCCATCAGCCTCTACGCCTCCGTCAGGGGGGTGAGCGTGCGTCTCAACGATGGCCGGGGCGTTTTTAGCAGCAGCGCCCAGAACATCGTTGTAGGTAACAATCCTGTTGCCGTGGCTTTGGGCGACGTGGACGGCGACGGCGACCTCGATTTGGCGGTGGCGAGCACTGGCAGCAGCAGCACTTTCCAAAGCACGCAGTTCATTGGCATTCAGCTGAACAACGGCGGGGGTGCTTTCAGCCAGGGCCCCATTGTGCCCGTTCAGGCAGACCCGAAGGACGTGGCCTTGGGCGACGTGGATAACGACGGCGACCTGGATTTGGTCAGCGTTGGCCAATTCCCGTACGCGTATAGCAGCACGATGAGCACCCGCCTCAACGACGGCCAAGGGAACTTTGGGGGCGGCTTCGAAAAGGACTTGCCCAACGGAGCCAACAGAATACTACTTGGCAACCTCGATGGCGACAGCGACCTTGATGCCGTAGTGACCGAACCCAGCTACCAAGGGCTAACCGTTCAGCTGAATAACGGCAGCGGTGATTTCGCGACAACGGACCAGAGTTCAATGACGGCCAGCTCGGCTTACCCGGCCAACGGGTTTGCGCTGGGCGACATTGATGGCAATGGTGTTTTGGACCTAGTAGGGGCCAGTTTTAGCGGGGTAAACGTACGCCGGGGCTACGGCTCGGGCTTTTACCCCTTGGGCCGCGATTTGAGTGATGGCCAATCGGTGGATGCCGGCGCGGTGAGCAGCGTGGCCCTGGGCGATGTGGACGGCGACGGCGACCTGGATATTCTGGCCCTGACCTTCGGCAAAGTGAAAGTGCGCCTGAACCAGGCGCCCACCACGCCCCCCCTGCTCGTTACCAGCCTCGTGCCGGCCCGCAACGCCGTGGCCGCCCCGCGCAACACCGCCGTGTCCATAGCCTTCGACCAAAGTATCGCCAATACCGCGTCTAGCCGGGGGGCCCTGCGGGTGTTCAGCGCGCAAGCTGGTGGGCGAAAGGCCGGCGTGGTCAACACTTATGATAACGATAATCAGATCACGTTCATACCTGCTAAGGGGTTTAAAGCCGGCGAAACGGTGCTGGTAACCCTGACGGCGGGGGCACAAAGCAGCGTCGGGGCCTTCGTCAAGCCCCAGGTGTTTCAGTTTACCACCGCCACCCGCCCAACCAACGGCCTCTTCGGCGGCGGCCAGCAGTCGCCGGTAAGCAGCGACGTCAACGGCATGGCGACCGGCGACCTAAACGGCGACGGTACCCTGGACCTGGTGACGACCAATGCCCGCGGTGGCACCGCCAGCGTGCGCTTCGGCGACGGCCGCGGCGGGTTTGCCGGCGGCCAAGAGCTGCCGCTGGGGGCCGGGCCCCAGAGTGTGGTGCTGGCCGATGTGAACGGAGACGGCGCCCTCGACATCGTGGCGGTCAACGCGGGTATTGGCAGCGCCGCGGTGAGCATCCGCTACAACGACGGCCGCGGTGGTTTTCGCGGCGATAACGGCCAGAACTTGGTGGTTAGAAGCTCGCCCACGGGCGTAGCGTTGGGCGACCTCGACGGCGACGGCGACTTAGACTTGGTGGCCAGTTACTTCGACAATGGCAAGGGGGGTATAGAGGTCCGCTTCAACAATGGGGCTGGCACCTTTGGCGGCGGGACGTCGATTAACCTGCCTGTTGGGGTGTTCAGCCTGGCCCTGGGCGACTTCGATGGCGACGGTGACCTTGATCTGGTGAACGCTGACCCCACGGGCCTGAGCGTGCGCCTCAACAACGGCGCGGGCGCGTTTGGCACAGGGCAGGAAGTGCCGACGGTGGCCGGCCCCAGCAAAGTATTAATAGGCGACGTGGACGGCGACGGCGACCTCGACCTGCTGGCGGTGGAGTACCCCTACGCCGTGGGCGTGCGGCTGAACGACGGCAAGGGTAGCTTCAGCGTAGGCCAGGAAATTCAGGTAGCCGTAAGCTACGGCGATGCCCTGGCCCTAGGTGACGTGGACGGCGACGGCGACCTCGACTTGGTGACGGGCAACAACAACGGCTCCCCTAAAGCGGCGGTGCTCCTTAATAACGGGGCCGGCACCTTTGCCCCGGGCCCCGCCGCAGACACGGGCAACGGCGGCAACACCAGCCTGGTGCTGGGCGACGTGGACAACGACGGCGACCTCGACATCCTGGCTGGGGGCCTCAGCAATGGGATAGTGAGCGTCCGCCTGAACCAGCCCCCTCCCGTCCTCATCCCGCCCACCCTGGCCAGCGCCTCGCCGGCGACGGGCATAGCGGGCAGCAACGAGGTCATTACCCTCACGGGCACCAACTTCACGGCCGCGGCCAAGGTCATGTTCAATGGCACGGCGGCCACCGGCGTGGTGGTGGTATCGGCCACTGAGCTGCGCGTGACGGTGCCCGCCGGGGCCACGAGCGGCCCGGTGGTGGTCACCACCGCCGACGGGCCCAGCAACGGCCTGGCGTTCACGGTGCGGCCCGCGGGCTTTCCCCTGCTCGGCATTGCCAGCGTAGCCCCCACGCCCAACGCCAACGGGGCCCCCACGGCTACGGCGGTGGCCGTCACGTTTGCCCAGGCCCCGGCCAGAGGCTCCGGCATCGAGCAGGCGTTGCAGGTGTTCAGCCAGCAGGCGGGCGGGCGCAAAGCCGGCACGAGCCGGCTGAGCGGCAGCACTCTCACGTTCCAGCCCGCGGCGGCCTTTAAGGCTGGCGAAACGGTGCTGGCCACCGCCGTGGGTAGCCCTTCGCGGGTGTTCCAGTTCACGACGGCCACCGCGCCGACGAGCGGCATTTTCGGAGGCGGCTCCGAGGTGCCCACCGGCACCACGCTGAACGACCTGGTGACTGGCGACGTGGACGGCGACGGCGACCTGGACATTATCACCGCCAACGGCGGCAACGGCGACTTGAGTATCCGCCTGAACAAGGGCGACGGCACCTACACCAACGGCCAAAACTCGATTTCTTCGGGTGGCGTCCTTACCCGCCTCGCCTTGGGCGATGTGGACGGCGACGGTGATATAGATATACTCGTAACCAGCTACTTGCGAAAATCTGTTTCAACGAGCCAAGTGCTGGAATACTTTAACGACGGACGGGGTAATTTTACCTTTCAGGGCAATGTTTCGCTGGGGTCTGGTGTCGACCGGCTGGTGCTGGGTGATGTGGATGGCGACGGTGACCTCGACTTGTTGGCCCCCAGCATATCTGTGGATGGGAACTTTCTTCGCCTGGAAGTGAATGTGCGGCTCAACGACGGCCGCGGCAAGTTCAGCGGCAACCAGAACCTGGCCCTGGGCGCTTCGGAGCTGGCCCTGGGCGACGCGGACGGCGACGGCGACCTGGACCTGTTCACGAGCCAGTCCGATGGCCTGAGCCTGAGCCTGAACAACGGGCAAGGCATTTTCGGCGCCAGCCGGCCGCTGAATTTGGGCGCTACCACTGGCCGCATCTTGCTGGGTGACCTGAACGGCGACGGCCGCCTCGACGTAGCGAGCGGCGCTACGAGCATTGGCCTTGGCAACGGCACGGGCAACTTCGCCAGCGCCCCGGCGGCGGGGCTGGCCGCCACGGCCCTGGGTGATGTGGACGGCGACGGCGACCTAGACCTTGTGGGCCCCAGCGCAACGGGCTCAACCGTGAGCGTGCGGCTCAACAACGGCCAGGGTGGCTTCGGGGGCAGCCAGGAAGTGGCGGTGACCGGTGCCGCATCGGTGGTGGTGCTGGGCGACGTGGACAGCGACGGCGACTTGGATATCCTCGCCGGCAGTGCGGCGCGTCCTTTCGATAACAGCACCGTGAGCGTGCGCCTCAACCAGAAGCAAGCCCCCGTGCCGGCCACCTTCCGCCTGAACGCCGGCGGTGGGGCCCTGACGACCTCGCGCGGCGCCTTTGCCGCCGACCAGTATTTCGACGCGGCCAACAGCGCCGCCTTCACTTCCCCGGCCGCCATTGCCGGCACGCCTGACCCGGCCCTATACCAGACCGAGCGGTTTAGCACCCACGGCGTGCTCAGCTACGCCTTGCCCGTGGCCAACGGCAAGTACAACGTGGTGCTGCACTTCGCGGAAATCTACTGGACCAAGCCCGGCCAGCGTGTGTTCGACATCAACCTAGAAGGGGCGAAAGTGAAAAGCCTGTACGACATCGTGCAGAAAGTAGGGCCCCTAACGGCCACGACCGAAACCTTCGCCGTGACCGTGACCGATGGCGTGCTGAACCTGGACCTCACCGTGCCCTACCTGAGCGGCGGCATGGACCAGGCCAAGCTCTCGGCCCTGGAAGTGCTGCCAGCCAGCACCGACTACCGCGTGAACGCGGGCGCCGGGGCCCTGGCCACCTCGCGCGGCGCCTTTGCCGCCGACCAGTCCTTCTCGGCCGCCAGTGCCACGGCCACCACGGCGGCCGCCATTGCCGGCACGCCTGACCCGGCCCTGTACCAGACCGAGCGATACAGCACCAACGGCGTGCTCAGCTACGCCCTGCCCGTGGCCAACGGCAAGTACAACGTGGTGCTGCACTTCGCGGAAATCTACTGGACCAAGCCCGGCCAGCGCGTGTTCGATGCGGCTTTGGAGGGCACCAAGGTGCTCGACCACTACGACATCGTGCAGAAAGTAGGGCCCCTGACGGCCACGACCGAAACCTTCGCTGTGACCGTGACCGACGGCGTGCTGAACCTCGACCTGAGCGTGCCCTACCTGAGCGGCGGCATGGACCAGGCCAAGCTCTCGGCCCTGGAAGTGCTGAGCGCCAGCGGCAGCGCCGCCGTGGCCCAGGCCGCCGCCCGGCCCGGCGCGGCCAAGAAAACGAACTTCGCAGGCTCCTTGAGCGCCTACCCCAATCCGGCGCCCGAGGGCAACTTCACACTGGCCTACACGGCCGCCCAGGCCCAGACGGCAACGCTGGTGCTGAGCGACGCGCTGGGCCGCATTGTGCAGCAGCGGGCGGTGACCTTGGCCGAGGGCCCCAACCAGGTGCCAGTGCAGGCCCCGGGCTTACCCGTGGGCATTTACCAGCTAACGTTGCGCTTGGCCAACGGCCAGCACCCGAGCCAGCGCGTGGCCATCGTTCATTAACGAAGAGCGTGGTTGCGTGGGCGAGGTCGGCGCGTCAGGAAATAACAGATTCCCTGACAGCCGAACCCGCCCACGTGTAAGTTCAGCCACTAAAAAGCCCGACTCTATCGAGAGTCGGGGCCTTTTTAGTGGCTGAACTTACACGTGGGCGGGCGGGGCAGTTAGCTGCCTTCGACGCGTTAAGTTATCAGCTGTCCGGGCGGGAAAGTGCTAATCTATTCCTTGTGGCTTCTGAGCCAAGAAGTTGCTTCCTTGTAGGAAGGGGCCATGCGGTCGCCGGCTAATACCACCA
This sequence comes from Hymenobacter coccineus, assembly GCF_001816125.1. Classification (GTDB taxonomy): domain Bacteria; phylum Bacteroidota; class Bacteroidia; order Cytophagales; family Hymenobacteraceae; genus Hymenobacter; species Hymenobacter coccineus. The sequence continues at coordinate 52,868 of NZ_MDZA01000459.1, forward strand.
TTTGGTAGTAGCGCTTGGTGCCGCGCAGGTCGTCATCGGCCTCGGCCAGCTTGCCCAGGTTGAAGGCCGCGCCCTGGTAGTAGCCGCCGCTGGTGTTGGAGAGGGTTTCGGAGAACACGATGCAGCGCTGGTAGTAGTCGCGGGCCTCGGCGAGCTTGTGGTAGCGGTACTGCATCAGGAAGCCCAGGAAGTAGGTGGCGTAGCGGCCCGAGTAGCCCTCGTAGCCGGGCATGCCCTCGTTGAGCTTGCGCAGGATGGACTTGCTGGCTTGCTCGCAGCCCGCCCAGTCGCCCTCGCGGAAGCAGAGCATGGCGTAGTTCCGCTCGAAGTAGCTGTTGTCGGGGTATTCGGCCACGAGCTTGCGGGCCACGTTCAGGGCCGCGTTTTCCTCGTGCTCCCGCTCGCTGCCCAAGATGCGCATGAGGAAAAACCGCGCCTCGGTGGCCGTGTAGAAGCCGTTTTTGCCCACCATGCGCAGCTGCTCGATGCCGAGGTCGTGGTTGCCTTTCGGGAAGAAAAGCAGCACCGGCCGTAGCCACGGGTATTCGTCGGAAATCCAGCCGGAGTAATAGTTGAACAGGCCCTGGCCGAACAGGAATTCGGGGCTCAAATCGTTGGCCTCCTTGCTCTTGTCCATGTACTCGAGCGAACGTTTCACGCCCACCGTGGCCTTGCGCCAGTCGTGGCGCTCGGCGTGCAGGCGGGCATCGAAGGCGTAGGCGGCCGAGAGGAAAAAGCAGGCCTCGTAGTTGTGCTTGTCGGCGTCGTACAGCGCTTTGGCCTTGGTGGTGGCCGTGTCCATGTAGGCAAAAAAGGTGCGGTCGTACTGCTTGGTGCCCAGGTTGGTGGGCAATATTTTCCACCAGGTGCTAAGGCCCATCAGGAAGTAGGCCATGGGGTGCTCGGGGTAGCGGCGGCGCAGCGACCGGAACTGCCGGTCGGCCCGGTCGAACTTGAAGTTGTAGAGGTTGTGCACGGCCCCGTTCAGCTCCTGCTGCACTTCCTGGTTCAGCAGCAGCCAGCCCTTGGTATCGACGGCCTCGGGAGCCACTTCCACGTCGGCCAGTTCCACTTCCTTAATGCCGCCCAAGTACCGCGCTGTGTCGGCGACCTGGGCTGCGGCCGAAAAAACCGGTAGCAGCAGTGCCAACACCAGCAGGGCCCGGCAGCCGCGTGCTAAGAATTGGACAATATCCATAAAATAAGTGTATAAAGAATTATTAAAGCTATTATAACCTTTTAAGCCCCTAAAAGTAGGTTTTTTGATTGATTATTACCGCATGGTGAGGGGTTGTAAAGGGCTGGTTTTCTTGAAAATATTCTAAAAACATTTCACTCGCCTACCTGCCGGGGCCCCAAACCCCGCCGCGGTGGCAACCGCCCGGCCCGCCAGCCAGTACACAGGCGCACTTCCGCTCCGTTCCTTCCCTTGTTTTGACCGATACCTTATCCCACCGCCAGAAGATGCTCACCTTCGGCGGCATCCTGCTGGCCATGTTCCTGGGGGCCCTCGACCAGACCATCGTGTCCACGGCCTTGCCGCGCATCGTGGCCGATTTGCACGGGCTCGACCGCTTTACGTGGGTGGCCACGGCCTACCTGGTGGCCAGCACGGCGCTGGTGCCCATCTATGGCAAGTTGGCCGATATGTACTCGCGCCGCGCCATTGAGGTGGTGGCCGTCAGCGTATTCCTGGTGGGTTCGGGGCTGTGCGGCCTGGCGGGCGAGTTTGGCACCCTGCCGCTGCTGGGCGACGGTATGACGCAGCTCATCGTGTTCCGGGCCGTGCAGGGGCTGGGCGGTGCGGGGCTGTTCGCCATGGCCTTTATCATCATTGCCGACCTATTTCCGCCCGCCGAGCGGGGGCGCTACCAAGGCTACACGGGGGCCGTGTTCGGCACGTCGTCGGTGCTGGGGCCCCTGTTGGGCGGCTTCCTGACGGACCAGGGCACCAACCTGATTCCGGGCGTGGCGGGCTGGCGGCTGGTGTTCTACGTGAACCTGCCGCTGGGCCTGGTGGCGCTGTGGTTCATTATTAGCCAGATGCCGCCGCTGCGGCCCCGCACCGAGCCTAAGCCGTTCGATTTTGTGTCGGCGCTGCTGCTGGTGGCGGGGCTGGGGCCCCTGGTGGTGGCCTTGCAGCTCAACCGGGCGCAGTACAGCTGGACGGCCCCCCTCACGCTGGGCCTGCTGGGCTGGGCCGTGGGGGCCCTAGCGCTGTTCGTGGTGCGCAGCCTGCGCCACGAAAACCCCATTCTCAACTTCAGCCTGTTCAAAAACAAGGTGTTCAGCACGGCCAACGCGGCGCTTTTTCTAATGGGCGGGGCGTTCCTAGGCGTCATCATTTTCGAGCCCTTGTTCATGGTAAACGTGCTGGGCGAATCGGCCACCCGGGCCGGCGTCAGCCTCATTCCGCTGTCGCTGGGCGTGGTCACGGGTTCGCTGCTGGCGGGCCAGATGGTGTCGCGCTTTGGCCATTATAAGCGCTGGATGCTCGGGGGCCTCGTGCTGCTGCTGGTGGGCTTGTCGCTGCTGGCCACCATGCCGCCCACCGTGCAGTACCATCAGGTGCTCATCTACTTAGCGGTGTGCGGCCTCGGCCTGGGGCCCACCATGCCCCTCTACACCCTAGCCGTGCAAAACGCCACCGACCCCCGGCTCGTGGGCCAGGCCACCTCGGCTAGCCAGTTCTTCCGGCAGATTGGCGGGGCCCTGGCAGCCTCGGCGCTGGGGGCAGTGCTCAGCTTCACGCTGGCCCACGAACTGCCCGCGGCTGCCACCGGGAGCAGCGCCCGCCTGCCCGTGGCCACCGAGGGCCCCGCACCGGTAGCGGCCACCGGCGCGGGCGGGCCCAGCCCGGCCACGCGCGCGGCCTTCTCGAAGGCCATCGGGCGGGTTTACTTCTTCAACATCTTCCTAGTCGTGGGCGGGCTCATCACCACGCTGTTCGTGCCCGAGCTGCCGCTGCGCAAAACCAACGACGGGCCCCCGGTGGGCGGCGGGGAGTAGGGGCCCCTGCGCAACGCCGGGCTCCTGGAAGGGGCCCAATGATTCGGCCGGGCCCCGCTTCAGCTGGCAGCGGCGGGCCGCCGCTGGATTAGGGGCCCCGGGCAGCGGCCAAAACACCGGCTCGCTTCGGCGGTTTCATCCCTATACCCCTCCCCACATGGAACCCGCCATCCTTTTGCCCGCCGCCAGTTACGAATTCGCCACCGTGCAAAAGGTGCGCGGTGAGGGCCCCGCCGAGGAAGCCTCCGACCAGCTGGCCGCCGAGGAGCCGCTGGAAATCCGGCTGGGCTACGCCGTGGCGGGCGGCGGGCGGGCGCACCGCACGCTGTCCGTAACGATGCGCACACCGGGGCAGGACGAGGAGCTGGCCGCCGGCTTTTTGCTGACGGAGGGCATCATCCAGGGCAAGGCCGACTTGCTGGGCGTGCGCCCCTGCCCCGACGTGCAGAAGCCCGAGGAGGCCGGCAATGTGGTGCGCGCCGAGCTGGCCGCCCATGTATCCGTTGATTTCCAGGGCTTGGAGCGGCACTTTTACACCAGCTCCAGCTGCGGCGTCTGCGGCAAAACCAGCATCGACGCCATCCAAACCACCTCCTGCCCGGTGCTGCCCGCCCAGGGGCCCCACCTGGCCTACGCCACCGTGCACCAATTGCCCGCACGCCTGCGCGCCGCCCAGGCCGGCTTTGAGCAAACCGGCGGGCAGCACGCGGCGGCCCTGTTTTCGCCCGATGGCGAGCTGCTGCTGCTGCGCGAAGACGTGGGCCGCCACAACGCCCTCGACAAGCTCATCGGTGCCGCGCTGCTGCAAGATTGGTTACCACTGCACAATCACGTGCTGTTGGTGAGCGGCCGCGCCAGCTTCGAGCTGGTGCAAAAAGCTGCCGCTGCCGGCCTCGGCATTCTGGCCGCCGTGGGGCCCCCAGCAGCTTGGCGGTGCAGGCCGCCGAGCGGTTCGGCATGACGGTGCTGGGCTTTGTGCGCAACGAGCGGTTCAACATTTACGCGCACCCGTGGCGGGTAGGCGGCTAATGCCTAACATTCATCAATTAACATTTAACAATCAAAAAGCAGGAATCAACAAACCACCAGGGGCCCCGTACTACTTATGAGGGCCCCGCATTATTAGGGGCCCGCACAACCTATTAAGGCCAATGCCCTGCCGATGCACCGAGGCCAGGCCGCCTGGTTGTTGAGTGATAAATGTTAATTGTTAATGATATGAAGCTCCGCATCGAAGACGACACCCTCCGCCTGCGCTTGTCCGACGCTGAGGTGCAGGAGTTTGCGGCCACGGGCCGGGTAGCGGCAGCGGTGCACTTTGGGGCCACCGCCGACCAGCGGCTGACCTACGCGCTGGAGCGCACGGTGCCGGCCGACGGTCCCGGCAGTGTCGTGCGGGTGCGCTACGCCCCCGGGGCCCTCACGGTGCTGGTGCCCGAGGCCCTGGCCGACGCCTGGACCGGTACCGACCAGAACGGCTTTTCGGAGCGCGTGGCCTTGGCCGACGCCCGGCAGCTGCGTATCTTGGTCGAGAAAGATTTGGACTGCCGCCACTAACCTCGGCAGTTTGTAAATATATCGTTCCCACGCTTTTAGCTTATCCCACCCATGGAAGAGTCTCCCACCAACGACCCTAGCAAAGCCGGCAAAGCCGAGCAGCAAGGCGCCGAAGACAATACGCCCAAGAGCGGTGAACGCTCGGAACAGGGCGAAGCGCCCGCCCCCGACCATTACCGCCCCGATCCCCAGATGGAACGCGACCAAACTCACATTCCGGCTCCCGACAATACGGGCGCCAAGCACCAGCACAACGTGTTGGCTCAACCCCCCGAGGAGCTAACTGGCCTGAAGCTGGAGCCGCGCATGAAAATTGCCGCCGGCGTCACGGCCGTCATCAAGTCGATGGAGTTCAGCTGGACCGAGGGCGGCGTGAACCGCGGCACCCGGGGCCTGCTGAAGATGAACCAGAAGGACGGCTTCGACTGCTCGAGCTGCGCCTGGCCCGACCCCGACGACCACCGCTCGTTTGCCGAGTTTTGCGAAAATGGCGCCAAAGCCACGGCTTCCGACGCCGACGACCGCTCGGCGGGCCCCGAGTTCTTTGCCAAGCACAGCCTGGCCGACCTCTCGCGCATGACCGACCGCGACCAGAACAACTCTGGCCGCCTCACGCACCCGATGGTGAAGCGCCCCGGCGGCACCCACTACGAGCCCATCGAGTGGCCCGAGGCGTTCGACCTCATCGGCAAGGAGTTGAATGCGCTTTCCTCACCCGACGAGGCGATTTTCTACACCTCGGGCAAGGTGCCGAACGAGCCGGCATTTTTGTTCCAGCTGTTTGCCAAGCAGTTCGGCACCAATAACTTGCCCGACTGCTCCAACATGTGCCACGAGAGCAGCGGCGCGGCCCTGAGCCCCACTCTGGGCTTGGGCAAGGGCTCCGTTACGCTCAACGACTTGTACGATGCGGAGGTCATCCTCATCATCGGCCAGAACCCGGGCACCAACCACCCGCGCATGCTGTCGGCGCTGCAAAAGGCCAAGCAGAACGGGGCTAAAATCATCAGCATCAACCCGCTGATTGAGGCCGGTCTGAACCACTTCAAGAACCCGCAGGACTTCATGAACCCGCTGAAGGCGCTGGGCGTGCTGCTCGGCGACGGCACCACCATCACCGACCTGTTCCTGCAAGTGCGGGTGGACGGCGACATGGCCCTGCTGCGCGGCATCATGAAGCACCTGTTCGAGGCCGAAGACCGCAACCCGGGCAAGGTGGTGGACCACGACTTCGTGAAGGAATTCACCACGGGCTTCGAGTCGTTTGAGCAGAACATCCGCAGCACCAGCTGGGAAGACATCGAGCAAATCAGCGGCATCAGCCGGGCCGATTTGCTGGAAGCAGCCAACATGCTGGCCACCAAGCAAAAAATTATCACCTGCTGGGCCATGGGCGTAACGCAGCAGCGCCAGGGCGTGCAAACGATCCAGGAAATTGTGAACCTGCACCTCATGAAGGGCGCCATCGGCAAGCCCGGCGCGGGCACCTGCCCGGTGCGCGGCCACTCCAACGTGCAGGGCGACCGCACGATGGGCGTGTGGGAGCAGCCGACCAAAACATTTCAGGACGCGCTGGGCAAGGAGTTCAAGTTCCAAGCCCCCTACGAGCACGGCCTCGACGTGGTGGACAGCATCAAGGCGATGTACCGCGGCAAAACCAAGGTGTACTTTAGCCTGGGCGGCAACCTGCTGGCGGCCGGCCCCGATACGGAGGTCATCGCCGAAGGCATGCGCAAGCAAAGCCTGACCGTGTTTGTGGGCACCAAGCTCAACCGCGGCCACCTCGTGACGGGCAACACCAGCCTGCTGCTGCCCTGCTTCACGCACCTCGACATTGACATGCAGAAGGCGGGCCACCAGATGACCTCTTGCGAAAACTCGATGGGCGTGGTGAGCCAGAACAAGGGGGCCCTGGTGCCCCTGCCCGGCCAGATGCTGAGCGAAGTGGCCATCTTGGCCGGCGTGGCCATTGCCACGCTGGGCCCCGACCGCACCGACGTGGCCGATTGGGTGGCGATGACGGAGAACTACGACGTGATCCGCGACCATATTGCGCGCGTGATTCCGGGCTTTGAGAAGTTCAACGAGCAGCTGCGCAAGCCGGGCGGCTTCTACCTGCCCAACGGACCCCGCGAGCGGAAGTTTACGACCGAAAACGGCATGGCCAACTTCACCACCACCGAGCTGGAGAAGTACACCCTGGAACCGGGCCAGCTCGTGCTGATGACCGTGCGCAGCCACGACCAGTTTAACACGACCATTTACGAGTACAACGACCGCTACCGCGGCGTGCATGGCGAGCGGCGCGTGCTATTCATGAACAAGGAGGACATGGCCGAGCGCGGCCTCAAGGCCAAGGACCTCATCGACATCACGAGCCACTTCGAGGGCCAGGAGCGCAAGGTGGAGAAGTTCGTGACGGTGCCCTACGAGATTCCGCGCGGCAACGTGTCGGCCTACTTTCCCGAGGCCAACCCGCTGATTCCCATCTCCAGCGTGGCCAAAACCAGCAACACGCCCACCTCGAAATACGTGGTGGTAACGGTGGCCCCCGCCAAGGTGAGCAAGGCCCCGGCCCAGCAAGCCCCCGCCCGCGAAGCCGTACCGGCGTAGTTGTAAGTAATTAATTACTTAAATAAATAAAAGGCCCGCTACGGAATGTAGCGGGCCTTTTTTACGTCCGTTAAGGCCCCCAGCTTTCGGAAAACGGACGCAATTAATTGCAGTCTTGGCGGGGTTGGGCGAAAATTAATTGGGCGGGAAACAAGCTGAATCCAATGCCTTAATTTATAAATAATTATTAATTAAAATATTAATTATAAACAAGTTTAGCTCTTATATTATTCTGATAAAATATTAGTGTTAAGCCCAATAATTAATAATTAAAAAACACCTGCGTCCTATCTCGTCCTTAATTTTGTGGTTCGGCTGCGCGTGGTTGCCAGCCGGTTAATTAATTAGGGGCCTTTTTCGGAACGGTGTATGCCAGAGTTTTTACGTAGTTCTTTTCGCTATTGGCTGGTCCTTTCGGGCCTGGTGTTGCAGCCCGTGTACGCGGCCCGGCCCGGGGCCCCGGCCGCCGTGGCCGCCAACCCGCAGGAAACCTTTGATACCGGCAGCAAGCCCGATTACCCCACCGGTACGGTAGCCCTGGCCACCGGCAGCTGGACGCTGGCGGACGCCGTGCTCGGCAGCTCCGACGCCGACCACAAGGACGGCACCCAGGCCGTGCGCTTGCAGCAGCGCGGCACCCTCACGATGGACTTTTACCTGCCCGACGGGGCGGCCACCGTTACGGTGCAGCACGCCATTTATGGCGCCGACGCCAGCAGCAGCTGGGAGCTGTGGGCTCAGTCGGAAGCCTGCAACTGCAACAAGTGGACGAAGGTGGGCAACACGGTGTTCACCACCAGCGCCACGCTCCAGGCCGTGTCGTTCAGCCCCAACATCCCGGGCCGCGTCAAGTTCGAAATCCGCAAAACCTCGGGCGGGGCGGCGCGGCTGAACATCGATGACTTCGCCGTGACCGACTACAGCGGGGCGCAGCCGTCGGCCACCAACGACAACCTGGCCCTGGGCAACCCCAGCGGTGCCGTCACCGACCTCAACTCGCCCAACAACTACCTGCTCGTAAAGCCCCAGTACGTGGTGGGTTACAGCCGCGACCAAGGCAAGCCCAACTGGGTGAGCTGGCACATCGACAGCTCGGACCGCAACGGCATCGACCGCCAGGACACCTTCCGCAACGACCCCTCGCTGCCCGACGGCTGGTACCAAGTGCAGAGCACGAGCTACACCGGCTCGGGCTTCGACCGCGGCCACAACTGCCCCTCGGCCGACCGCACGTCGAGCATCGAGAACAACTCGGCCACGTTCTTCATGACCAACATGATGCCCCAGGCCCCCAACAACAACCAGAAAACCTGGGCCGACTTGGAAAACTACTCCCGCACCTTCTTGCCCGGCAACGAGGTGTACGTGGTGTGCGGCAGCTACGGCAAGGGCGGCACCGGCTCGGCCGGCTACATGGAAACCATCGACCAGGGCCGCGTGACGGTGCCCAACCGCACGTGGAAGGTGATTGTGATTCTGCCCGTGGGCACCAACGACGTGGCCCGCATCACGGCCAACACCCGCGTGATTGCCGTGGACATGCCCAACGCCAACACAATTGACCTGGACTGGGGCACCTACCGCACCACCGTGGACGCCATCGAGGCCTCGAGCGGCCTCGACCTGCTCTCGAACCTGCCGTTGGACGTGCAGGCCGCCCTCGAAGCCAAAACCGATGCCGGCCCCACGCAAGCCCCTGTCGGCGCTGCGCAGTAATTGGGCCCCTTCCCGTATTTTCCTAAAAACGACATAACCGTCTATATGACAATTTTTTATCGCAGCGTTTGGAGATTGACGCAGTTGCCAGCTTTCCTCGCTTGCTTGCTGTGCTTCGGCGCGCAGCAGAGCTGGGGGCAAACGCCCTACCTACTGACCGACGGCACCTATAAAGAGGACTTTGCCGGCATCGGCACCACCAACACGGGCTGGACGACCAACTTCGCGGCCGGCGCCGGCGCCAACCGTTTCGGGGTGGCCACGCGACCCGAAGTTTCCGAACACCAACACCGTTTTCGCTTCGTCCACTTCTTCGGGTGGGGTGCAAAAGGGCGCCGCGGCCATTGTGCTGCTGGCCACCGGCACCGACGGCACCAACGCGTCCGGCTTCGACCTGTACCTGGATTTCACGGGCACCACGGCCGGCACCATCAGCCTCGACTGGGCGGAGTTGAACAACGGCACCGGCAACCGGCAGTCCACCTTCAAGCTGCAAACCAACACCGGGGGCCCCGGCGGCTTCGTGGACTTGGCGGGCAGCACCGTCGTCGTCACCAACAACGAAGTGTCGGCGGGCCGGCTCACCGTGGCCCTGCCGGCCGCCCTCACTGGCTCGCTGGCCAAGGTGCGCTTTTACCTAGCGGCCACGGCCGGCGGCACTGCCCCCACGGGCAGCCGCCCCCGGTTCAGCATCGACAACCTGGAAGTAACCGCGGGGGCCGCCGTGCCCGCGCCCACCACCAGCCTGAGCACGGGCAGCGTGGCGCCGACGTCGTTCTGCGTGGCGCCCGCGGCGGGCAGCCCTTCGTTCGACGTGCCTTTCACCGGCACGGGCACGTTCACCGGCACCTATAAGGTGCAGCTCTCCGACGCCAGCGGCATATTTGCGGCCAGTACCACCACCGGCATCATCGGCACGGGCGGCGCCTCGCCAATTGCGGCGGCCATCCCAGCCGGCACGGCCAGCGGTACCGGCTACCGCGTGCGGGTGCTGAACGACGGCCCCGCCACCTACGGCACCAACAACGGCGCCGACCTGACCGTGAGCCTGACGGCCGCTAGCGTGGCCGTGTCGGTGACCCCCGCGGGGCCCCAAACGGTGGCCGCCGCCGGCACCGGCGCGGCCCTCACGGCCAGCGCGCCGGCCGGCGCCACCTTTGCCTGGCAGTACGGCACCAGCGCTGCGGGGCCCTACAGCACCGCCGTGGCCACGGGCGCTACCTACCAAGTGCGCGGCGCCGATTTCCCCGGCGCGGGCACCTACTACTTGGTGGCCCAGGCCACCGCTACTACCACCTGCGGCGCCACCACCGGCACCAGCGACCCCATCGCGGTGACCGTATCGGCCCCGGCCGCCACGCCCACGCTGAGCGTTTCGCTGACCACGCTGCCCGATTTTGGCAACGTGGCCGCGGGCGCGGCTTCGCTGCCAAAAAGCTTCGTGGTGGGCGGCGACGCCCTCACGGGGCCCATCACCGTCACGCCGCCGGCGGGCTTTGAAATCCGCACCGGCGCCACCGCTTTCGCCTGCTGCGCCATCGTGCTGACGCCGGTCGGCGGCAGCGTGCCGGCCACCACCATCGACGTGCGCTTCGTGCCCACGGGGGCCCAAACGTACCAGGCCACCGTGCCGGTAACGAGCCCCGGCCTGCCCGGCCAAGCCGTGGCTGTGTCGGGCACGGGCGTGGGCACGGTGTACCCGGCCACGCTGGGCACCGCGGCCATCACCGATCTAGCGTCCACTACCGCCACCACCGGCGGCACTGTGGCCGACGACGGCGGCAGCCCCGTGATTGCGCGCGGCGTGGTGTGGGCCAAAACGGCCAACCCCACCCTGAGCGCCAGCAAAACCTCGGACGGCACCGGCACCGGCGCGTTCACCAGCGCCCTCACCGGCCTGCTGCCCGGCACCACCTACTTCGTGCGCGCCTACGCCACCAACGGCACGAGCACGGCCTACGGTGACGAGCTGGCCTTCACCACCGTGGCCGTGCCCTTGGCCGCCGAGCCCACCGCCCCCGCGGCGCTGGCGGCCGGCCAGGTCACCAGCACGTCGGTGGAACTGACCCTGAGCGGCGGCGACGGCACCAAGCGCCTCGTGGTAGCGCGCCTGGGCGGCGACGTGAACGCCGTGCCCGCCGACGCCACCACCTACGCCGCCGACCCGGCCTTTAGCAAGGGCAGCGTGCTGGGCACGGGCAACTACGTGGTGTACAACGGCACCGGTACCAGCGTGACCGTGACGGGCTTGCGCCCGAACACGTCGTACTCCTTCGCCGTGTTTGCCTTCAACGACAACGACACGCCCTACGCCGAGAACTACCTGACCACCGCGCCCGGCACCCTGGCGCAAGCCACCCAGGCCATTCCCGCCGCGCTGCTGCTCGAAGAGAACTTCGAGTATCCCGCTGGGGCCCTGCTGACGGCCAACAACTGGACGGCCCACAGCGGCGCGGGCACCAAGGCCGTGGCCGTGACGACGCCCGGCTTGTCGGCCGCCGGCTACGGCCCCAACAGCGGCAACGCGGCCTCCCTCACCGGCAGCGGCGAAGACGTGAACCGGCAGTTTGACGCCGTGTACGCCCGCACCCCGGTGTACGTGTCGTTCCTGGTGAACGTGGCCAACGCCTCGGCCACGGCCGACTACTTCTTCCACTTGGGGCCCAAGTCCATCGGCACCACGTTCCGCGCCAAGGTGTACATCCGCAAGAACACGGCGACCAACAAGGTGGCGTTTGGCGTGGTCAGCGGCTCCGGCGCCACCGTCTTCACTACCGACGAGTACGCCCTGAACACCACGCACTTGCTGGTGCTGAAGCACGTCTTCGACGAAGCCGGCAACACGACCCAGCTGTTCTTGAACCCCGCCACCGACACCGAGCCGACCACCGCCACGGCCACGGCCACCGAAACCGGGACCACGCCGGCCGCGCCCAACGACAACATCGGGGCCGTGGCCCTGCGCCAGGGCGCCAACTCGCCCACGCTGACGGTGGACGGCATCCGGGTGGGCACCAGCTACCGCGTGGTGAAAACCGGCCTGGTTTGCTTGCCGCCGGCCCCGTCGTTCACGGCGGCCCCGGTGTGCGCGGGGGCCCCCACCGCGTTTGTTGACGCCTCGACCGGCCTGGAAGCCAACGCGACCTACGCCTGGGACGTGGACGGCGACGGCACCACCGACGCCACCACCAAGGGCCCCCTGGCCTACACCTACGCCGCGCCCGGCGTATACACCGCCACGCTGACCATCGCCCAGGGCGCCTGCTCGGAGTCGTACACGCAGCAAGTGACGGTGCAGGCCCTGCCCACGGCCACCCTCAGCGGCGACGCGGCGGTGTGCGCCGGCAGCTCGGCCACGCTCGCCATTCGCCTCACCGGCACCGCCCCCTGGACGGTGAACTACTCCGCCGATGGCGGCACCACTTCGACCGCGCTGGCTGTGGCCGCCGCCGCCGTGGACGCTGAAGGTGTGTACCACTTGACGGTAACGCCCGCCGCCACTACCACCTACTCCCTGACGTCGGTAGTGGACGGCAACTGCACGGGCACGGCCCCCGCCGGCACTACCACGGTAACCGTGAACACGGCCCCCGTGGTGGCGGTGCCCACCGTGCCGGTAGCTACTACCACGGCCGACCAGTGCGGCGCCACGGTGGCGTTTGCCGCCACGGCTACTGGGGCCCCCGCCCCGGCCATCGTCTACTCGGTGGTACAGGGCGGCGTGGCCACGGCCATTACTTCGCCCTATTTCTTCCCGGTGGGCACGACGGTTGTAACCGCTACCGCCACCAACGGCTGCGGCACCGATGCCAAGACCTTCGCCGTGACGGTGCAGGACAAGCAGGCCCCCACCGTGGTGGTGCGCAACCTGACCGTGAATTTGGCCAACGGCACCGTGGCCATCACACCCGCTCAGGTAGACAACGGCAGCACCGATGCCTGCGGCATTGCATCGCTGGCGCTGAGCAAAACGACGTTTAGCTGCGCCAACATCGGCGCCAACACCTTGACGCTGACCGTGACCGACATCCATGGCAACACGGCTAGCCAGACCGCCACCGTCACGGTGATGGGCACCGTGCCGACGCCCACCATCGCCGTCAAGCCCGCTTCGGCGGTATACACCGGCGGCGTGGCCACCAACCTGTACTTGGGCTACGGCCCCCAAAGCGCCACCCTGGCCGCTACGGGCGGCGTGAGCTACCGCTGGGCCCCGGCCACTGGCTTGAGCAGCAGCACGGCGGCCAACCCAGTGTTCACGGCTACCGCGGCCGGCACGTTCACTTACACCGTGACGGCCACCAGCGCGTCGGGCTGCACCGGCACGGCCACCGTAACGCTGACCGTAACCGATGTGCGCTGCGGCAACAAGAATGATAAGGTGACCGTCTGCCACAAAGGCAATGCGCTCTGCGTTTCGTCAGGCGATGTGGCCGACTACCTCGCCCACGGCGACCAGCTCGGCAACTGCTCGGCTAAAGGCGGGAAAGCCACGGCCGCCGCCGGGGCCCTGTTGGCGGGCGGCATCGTGGCCCCCGAAGCCATTGTGCCCGTGTTCGAAGCACACCCCAACCCGTTCACTACGCGGGCCGTGGTGCACTTCCGCGCCGCCAGCACCGGCCCGGCCCAGTTGCTGCTCTACAACTCGCTGGGCCAGTTGGTGAAAACGCTTTACAACGGCACCGCCCAGGCCGGCCAGGATTACGAAGTGGCCGTGGACGGCGCCGACCTGGTCACGGGCCTTTATACCGGCCGCCTGCTGGTGGACGGCAAAGCACAAGCCCTGCGCCTCATGCTAAGCAAGTAGGGCCCCCGGGCGCGCTGGCTCCGCACTGGCGCGCCTGCTGCTGCACCGTTTGGCAACAACATAGGGCCCCGGCCACGGAATGCAACGGATGCATTCGGTAGCCGGGGCCCTCCGTTTTTTGCGTCAGCTGGCCCTGCTTGTGGGGCCCCCAGCAGGAATCAGAACGGGTAGCCGATGGCCAGGTTCAGGCGGCCGGTGCGGCTCACGTTGCCGGCGTCGTCGACAGGGGTGCCGTAGCCGGCGCGCAGCGGCACAGCGTAGTCGAAGCGGATGACGAAGAACTGCACGTCGATGCGAATGCCCGCGCCCGCGCCCACGGCCAGCTGGTTGAAGAAGGAGCTGGCCTTGAACTGGCCGCCGGGCCGGGCGGGGTCGTCGTTCACGAGCCAGATGTTGCCGGCGTCCATGAACAGGGCCCCCTTCACGTAGGGAAACAAATCCTGGCGGTACTCGATGTTGCCCTCCAGGCGCATGTCGCCCACCTGGTCGTAGAAGCTGTTGTTCACGTCGGCGCCGGTGGGGCGGTAGGTGCCGGGGCCGACGCCCCGGGCGGCAAAGGCCCGCACCGAGTTGGGGCCCCCAATGCCGTACTGCTTGATGTAGGGCAGCACGCTGGAGTTGCCGTAGGGGCGGCCTACGCCGGCCAGCAGGCGGCCCACAATGCGGTTGCCCTTGGCGGGGTCGGCCGAGAGGCGGAAGTACTCGCGGAATTCCAGGTCCAGCTTGGCGTACTGGCTAAACACCTGGTTGCCGATGGTGTACTTGCCCTCGTCGTTCTTAGTACCTATTTTGCCGGCAAGCAGCGCAGCCAGGTTGCCGCTGGTTTCGATGCCGCCCTGGAAATAGATCTGCTGGCGGCGCTGCTCCAGCACCTGCTGGTTATAGGTGTAACGGTAGCTGCTGGCCAGGATGAACTGCTGGCGGAACGAGTTTTTCAGAAAGGGCTTCTCATTCAGCAGCGAATCGAACGCCAGGCTGGTATTCGAGAGCCGCACGTACGATACGTCGATGGGCGTGATGACCTGCTCGTTGGTAATCTTAGTTTTGAAGCTGTAGCCGTACTTCAGGTTCACGAGCTGCTCGGTGAAGAAGTTGGCCCGCGTCACCAGCTTCACGCCCGCCTCGAAGGTGGTGCGGGGCTGGAAATCGGAGTTCACCAGGCGCGGGTTGAAGAACGGCAGGTTGGGCACGATGAGGCGCGGCACAAGCAGCTGCGCATTCAGGCCCAGCTCGTAGCTCGTCAGGCCCAGGGTCCCTTCGCCGCCGGCGTTGCTCTGCGTTTCGGTCGAGGCCGTGGCGTTCACCAGCAACTGCTCGGCCCCGCGGAAGGCCGAGCGGTTGCGGAACGTAATCTTCAAACCGGGGCCCACAAAGCCGTTGCTCTTGCTGACGAGGCCTAGCTCGGCGCGCAGGCTTTTCTTCTTGAGTTGGGTCATTAGCACATCGGCGTCGAGGCGGCCCAGGCCCACGGGGGCGCGCATGGCCGGAAACTGCTGGGTGGTGCCGATGTCCGTGGAGTCTTCCCGCGTGCTGGCCGGGGCGTTGGCGCGGTAGCGGGCCGTGGGGCCCGTCGAGTCGCTGGCAGCCACGGGATTGAACCGGATTTCGACGAACTTGAACGTGCCCAGGCTCATGAGGCGGCTCAGGGTCTGGTCGCGCCGCTTGCGGCGGTACAGGCTATCCGGGAACAGGAACGTGGCCCGCGTGATGGCCTTGGCTCGGAACATCTCCTCGTCGGGGAAGTACCGGAAGCCATCGGCGATGATGGGGGGGCGTTCGGTCGTGTCGGTCAGCACGTAGTTCGTGTTCAGCGTCACGTTGCGCAGCCGGTAGGGCTGGCGCGAGCGGGCGGGCGTGAGGCCCTTCACGGTCACGAACACGTCGACCTGCTTGTGGTAGGTGCTGTCGACTTCAAAGAGCAACGCATCGGCCGAGAAGTAGTAGTAGCCCTGGTTTTTCAGGGCCTCGTCAATGCGCAGCCGCTCGTTGGTGAGCACGGCCAAGTCGTAGGGGTCGCCCACCTTCAGCAGCGAGCCGGGGGCCGTGGCCCGGATGGCGGCGTTGAGCAGCGTGTCGCCCGGTGGGAACGTGATGCTGCGCATGGTGTAGGCCCGGTCCACGGTGGCTTTGTAGTCTACCTGGGCGGTGCGGTCCTTTTCTTTCACCTCGTGGCTCACCTTGGCCGCAAAATAGCCGTGGTTGTAGAGGCGGTTGAGCATCAGGTTCTCGGTGGCCGGAATCTTCACCTGCGAGAGCAGCACCGGGGCCTCGCCCAGCTTATCGGCAAAAAAGTGGCCCAGGCCCTTGGTCTTGCCTTCGCCCAGGTGCCAGAAAAACAGCTTGGGGCGCATGCCCAGCAACGAGAAGTTGGGCACGGGCCGCACCACGGACTCCAGCTCCGTGACCAGCGCCGATTCATTTTTGAGCTTCTCGGGGGCCTCAACTTTCACCGTCGTGCCGGTGTAGAGCTTCTCGTTGGCCGGAATGTATTTTAGCCCCGAACAGGCCGACAGCCACAGGGCCGCGCCGCCCACGAGCAGGTTGCGAAAACGGAGGCGGGAAGGTAGGTGGGTCAACAGCAATACGATGGGGTTAAAAAGGTGCGCGGGCCGGCGCGCCCGCAGGCGGCGGGCCGGGGCCGCGGGGGCCCCCAGGCGGTGGGTGGGGGGCTGGGTCATTTCACGCGGCTGCTATCGGCCCGGGGGGCCGTGTTTTTCACCGAGTCGCGCTCGGCTTTGCGGTCCAGCTTTTCCTGCTGGCGGCTTTCCTTGCGCTGCTGCTTCACGGGGGCACTCACCTTGGCAAACAGGTCGCCGAGGTTATCGTAGTCGCGCTGGAACACCAGGGCGGCCCCGGTGCGCACAATGGGCCCGTCGATGTCCTCGTAGCCGTTCTGGCGGAAGGCGCGCAGGCGCAGGCGGCCGTCGCGCAGCAGGGTGTACTCCAGGCTCACGTCGCCCACCAGGTTGCTGGCGCTGGTAGTGCCGGTGGTGCTCTGGGTGCCGTTGCCGCCCGAGAGGGCAATGTCGGTGCCCACGCGCACGGTGAGGCGGTTGTTGAGCAGCTGGCGTTTCACGGCCACGTTCAGGTCGGTGCGGCTGCCCTGGCTGCCGTCGGTGCCGTAAGTGGCCTGGTTGGTCACGCCCAGGTCGAGGCCCAGGCCGGAGAGGTACTTGCCCGTCAGGCTCTGGAGCTGCTCGGTGAGCACGGCGCTGGCCGAGCCGCGCAGCTGCCCGGCCACGAAGCCCTCGCCGCTGCTGCTCTGGAACGGATTCTGGGTCACGAAGCGTCCCAGAATCAGGAGCGAAAACACCTGCTTGCTCAGCTCCGAGGTTTGGTTGGGCTGGCGCAGGGCGGCCAGGCGGGCCTCCACCTGGCTCCCCACTTCGCCCGAGCGTTGGTTTTCCGGCATCGTAATATCAAAGCCGATGGTGGGCTTGCTAATCTGATCGGTCACGTTCAGCAGCACGTTGAAGTCCAGCAGGTTGCGCGAGAGGCTGGCAATGGCGGGGTCGGTGGCGCCCTGGCTGGCAATCAGTTCCGACGGCGGGGCCTTTACCTTATACACGGCCGTGATGTTGAGGTCGGCGTTGTAAGGGTCGCCGGTCCAGTTGATGGTCGAGCCCCGGCGGATGAGGAAGTCGCGGGTGGCCAGGTCGTAGAGCGAGAGGTGGTACTTGCCGCGGGCCACGGTCAGGCGCCCGCTCAGGGTGATGGTGCCGGCCGGGTCCATCTCCGTATCGAGGGTGCCGCTGGCGCGCACTTGCAGGTTGTCGCCGCTCACCGGGTCGATGACGATGGTGAAGGGCGTGCGGGCCGTCACCGTTACCTGCGCCGCGATGCTGTAGCCCGTGGCGCTGGTCTGCACCGTATCCAGCCGCACTTTGCGGGCCAGTGAGGTATCGAGCAGGGCGCTCTTGTCCACAAATTTCACGATGCCGTCGCGGGCCACCGCGGCCGGGTCGTCGGTCGGCGCTTCCACCGTCAAGCGCGAGCCGTCCACAATGGTGACCTTGGTTTTAACGGCAATCAGCGACAGGGGCCCCGTGATGCGGGTGTCCGAATCGAGCACCAGCTTGCCGTAGAACAGCTGGTTGTCTTTGCGGGTGCTGTTCACGGCCACGAAGTTGTCGCTCACGGCCCGCAGGTCAAACACGTAGTCCACGAAGTTCTTGGTGCGCAGGTAGCCGTTGGCCACCGCCCGGTTCGAGGCCGAGTCGAGCACCGTGAAATTATCGAACTTGATGCCCTCGGCATCGAACGCCAGCGCCTGGCCGGGCAGGCGGTAGGGGGCCCCCAGCTGCGGCACCACGAAGCTGGCGTCGTCGGTCGTCACGAGGCGGCCGCGTACGATGGGCGCGCTGGGCGTACCCGTTATGGCCAGCTCGCCGTTTAGGGCCCCGGTGGCTTTGCGCACCTGCCCCACCGAGAACGGCTCCACCAGCTTCAGGTTGAGGCGCTGGGCGGTGAGGGTGAAGTTGAGCGGGCTGGGGCTATTGGGCGTGGTGAGGTAGAAGCCGGCCAGGCGCACGTCATTAGGGGCCCCACCGGGCTCACCGCCGGTGAGGCGGGCGTCCACGTCGTAGCGGTCGGCGCTGGGGTTGGTGGCGCGCAGGGACAGGTCGCCCAGGTTGGCTTTCTGGAACACGAGGCCTTTCACGGTGGCATCGGCCACGAAGGCCAGCCGCGGCGTGCCCAGCCCGCGCAGCTCGGCCGTGCCGTCGAGAGTGCCGGCCACCAGCGAATCCTGCTGCTCCACGGCCTTGGCCAATTCGGCCAGGTCGAAGTCCTTGAAGGTGATATTCAGCGGCGAGGTTTGCTGGGTGGGGTCCTTGCTCTGCACGGCCAGCGTGCTCCGGCCGTTGGTCAGGTTCAGCTTGTCGGCCACCACGGCGCCGCTGGGGTAGTAGCGCACGAAGTTGCCCGCGCCCGCCGTCCAGTTCTCGTAGTTCAGTATCTGCTCGGGCGCGGCCTCAAACTGGTACACCACGGCCCCCGCCGCCTGCCCGCGGCGGGCCGGGGCGTCCAGGGTTTGCAAGGTGCCGGCTAGGGCCAGCCGCTCCCGGTCGCTCGAGTCGCCGAGGATGGACGCGCGGGCAAACACCTTGTTATTAGCAATGTTGCCCACAATGGCGGGCTGGCGCAGCTTGATGGTGGTGTCCTGCGCGGCCCGGGCCAGGCGCAGGGCGTAGTCCAGCTTCTGGGCGTTCGAGCCCACGTTCAGGTTCAGCGAGTCCACCCGGTAGTTCTCGTAGCGGATGATGGGGATGGCGGTGGTAGCGGTCAGCTTGGCCTGGGGGCGGCTGTACTCGCCGGCTACGGTGAAGGGCGAAATTTCCTTCAGGCCCTTCACCAGCTTGGTGGCCAGCTTGGGGTCCTTCAGCGCCAGCGAGTAAGTGAAATGGCGGTCGGCGCCGTTGGCCACGTAGCGCACGCCGGGCAGCTTGAGGTAGCGCGCCAGGTGCTGCTGCAGCTCGGGGGCCAGGTCGCCCAGGTGCACGTTACCGTCGAGCTTCACTGCAAATAAGTCGGAGTCAAAGTCCACCGCCGTGCGCGTGGCCGTCTGAATGATGCGGCCCTGCAAGGTGTTGAAAGCAAACGGCTGGTTATCGCGCACAATCACCACGTTGGTGCCGCTGAATGTGCCTTGAATCGTATTTAGGCTGTTGCCGCTCAGGTCGGTTTTTAGGTTGCCCTGAATGCGCAAGTCGCCGTCGTATAGGCCCAGGGCCTTCAGGTTCACGCTTTTCAGGTTCACGTTGAAGGCGTAGGCCGGGTTGTTGCCGTTGCGCAGGTTCACCACACCGTTCAGGTCGAAGGCTAGGTTGGGGTCCTGCCGGCTGCTGGCCTTAATGGTGTACTTGTTGCGGTCGATGTCCACGGTGGTGGTGATGCCGCGGTAGGTGTAGCCGTTGTAGCGGGCGCTCTGCACGGTGGCGTTCACGCGGCCCACCAGGGTAGCGGGGTCCTGCAAGTTGCCGGTGGCATTGATGCGTCCCGAGGCCGTGACGCGCCCGATCTGCGGGTCCTTCAGCAGCTTCCCAAAGTCAAAGCCCTTCACCGCGAACGTGCCCACCAGCGGCTGCTTGCCGTTGGCCTGCGCCGCCCCCAGGTCGCCCTTGAATGCCAGGGCCCCATACGTGGTGCTCAGCTGCAAGTCGGTGGCGAATTGCAGCGTGGTGGGCCGGCCCTTGAACGTGCCGCTCAGCGACAGGGTAGGGGGCACGCTGATGTTGTCCGGAATGCTGCCTTTCGGCGCGAGGCTCAAAATATCGGCCCGCGTGGTGCTGAACTGCTGCACGTCGAACTCGGTGTACAGCCGCCCGTCCACGTTGGGCAGGCCGGTGATGCGGGCCCGCCGCGCCTTGAGCACGGTGCCGCGCAGGGCCACCGCGTCGAGGTTGCGAATCGTGAGGTCGTCCACCCGCCCGTTCACCAGCCCGCTGATGAGCAGCGACTGGTTGGGACCCGTGTTGAAGGGCGGTGTATCGGCCAGGCTGGGGGCCAGGTACAGGATGTCGCGGAAGCCCAGGCGCACGTTGCGCAGGTCGCCTTCCACGCGCATCTTGGCCAGCTGCTTGGGGTCGCTCAGCCCGCTTAGGCTCTGGAAGCCAATGGCCAGCGTGCGCCGGATGCGGGTGTGCGGGGTAATCAGGTCGAGGCTGTCCAGGCGTACCTGCACCGAGTCGTAGATGACGTTGGCGCGCCACGAGTCGATGCGGAAGCCGCTCTTCTCCTTGCCCGCCAGGTTGTCGACCTTCACGGTGGTGCGGTTTTCCGAAAATGCCAGGTCGTGCGTATTCAGCACCAGGTCCGTGAACTGCAAGTGGTTGTAGTCCAGGGCCGGGAGCCGGGTTTTTTGCTTGGGCTCGTTGAAGTTGTCGAAGGCCACGTCCACGCCGCTGATGTCGGATTCGGCCAGCGTCACGCGCCAGCTCAGTGGGGCCCCGGCGGGGTCCTGGGCCTGCTGGTTCTTGTCGGCGGCCTCGTTGATTTTGCGCACCGCCTCGGCCGGGTTCACCACGCGCTGGTCCACAGGCACTAACTTGTTCTGGGCGTAGGCGAAGTGCGTGTTTTTCAGCGTGAGCTTGGTCAAATCCACGCGCTCCTTTTGCAGGTCAATATTTTTGGCCGTCACGTCGGCCAGCCCGATGCGGGTGTCAATAAATTGTGCCGCGGGCCCGTTTTTATACACAAAACGCACGCTGTCAAGCACCGCGTGGTTCAGTCCGAACTGCAACGTGAGCGGTTCGGAAGGCTTGGGGTCGGCCACCTCGGGCGCCGTTTTGGTCTGGTTGATGACAATGGACGCCCGCCGCAGCGCCGCTTCGTCCACCTTATAAATGGATTTATCCACGTCCACCTCGTCCATCGTCACGGCCACCTCGCCCAGCCGGGCCCGCAGGTCGGAGCCGGTAATCTGGTCGTCCTGGGTGAAGTAGATGTTGGTCAGCTGCGCCTTGCCAATGTTATACTTTATGCCTGATGCAGTAGTGTCCACCGGAGCCGTAGGGTCGGTGAAGGCGTCAATAATGAAGTCGTAGTTGTTTACCGAATCGGGGGCCGTGCGGGTGAGGCGCACGCGGCCATCGTTCAGCTCCACGGCGCTGATGCTCACCTGCTTTTTGGCCAGGGCGAAAATATCAATGCTTACGCCCAGGTGGCCCACCGACAGCAGCGTGTCGTTCTTCTGGTCAGCCAGGTACACGTCGTCCAGGTTAATGGCGTGGCGGAAGTCGGTGCGGAATTTTCCAATACGCACAGTGGTATTCAGCTTGCCTTGCAGGTAGCTTTCGGCCTGGCGGGCCACAAAATCCTGGGTGGCCGGGAACTGAAGCGCCACCACTACTATAAGGAGTAGCAATAGCACAAAACCAATCAGCCCCAGCAGGGCGTAGAGGGCGCGGCGTAGGTAGAGGGCAGAAGTGCTGATGGTGCAGGCGGAAAAGGGTAAGGTCGTCTAAACGCAAATTTAGGGGCCTGGGTTGGAACCCTGGCCCGGGCCAGCAACGTGAAACCGTTTGCTTTAGCGCTCAACGCAGCGGAGCGGAATTATCTTTCGGCAGTTTTTTAATCTTTGATTATGACCATTCAATTCTCGCTTCCGTACCGCACCGCCTGGGGCCAGCGCCTCGCCGTGTGCGGGGCCGGCCCGCCCTAGGCGACTGGAACGCCGCCGCCGCCGCCCTCATGCACTACGACGACGTGGCCGGCCGGTGGTACCTCGACGTGGAGCTGCCCGCCGGTTCGCTCTCCTATAAGTACGTGCTGCTGGCCGCCGACGGGGCCCCCACCTGGGAGGCCCGGGCCAACCGCACGCTGGTGCTGGCCGGCCCCGCCCAACGCCTGCTGCTGGCCGATTACTGGCACACCCCCGCCGTGCCTGAGAACGAGCTATTCACGGCCGCCTTTACCAAGGCGTTGTTCCGCCGCCCCACCGCTGGTCCCCCCGTGGCCGCCACTAGCCCC